>NZ_JACVTW010000060.1:0-8736 GCF_016624785.1 Kosakonia sp. S42
CCTGCCAGAGATAAATGGCCGTGCTGAGATCGGTCAGCGTCTCGTTTTTCGTCTCCTCAACAGGGGTGCCATAGCGCCATTGCTTTACTGTTCTTCCCTTTATTACACAAAAATAATAAAGCACTGAATAACCCGCCATGAATATCCCCCACATAATCAGGGGGCGCTGAAAGTTCACATCTGCACCCGCTGCCTGCAACTGTAAAAGGGAGATAGCTGCAATCACGGTCATGCCGACCAGGAAAAGAAATCTCATGCGCGGCTCTCCCGGTGTTTATCAAGAAACGCATTGATCAGAAAGTCCGTGAACCGCTCATCGCGCTTCTCTGCTTCCTTAACGATCACGCCGGTGGCGCGCTGCCAGCCCACACAGGCTCTGGTCACGAGCTGACTGGCCAGGTCATCAGGTTTGGGGTAGATTTCTTTCAGCTGGTTGCCGCTGGTATGGAAGGGCTTACCCTGACTATTTGCGCAAATAGCAGGGATATTCGTATTCATAGTCATGTTTTTCTCCGGATATTTTCTTGAAACCAGAGCCGGGTGAATGCTCATAACGACAGCAACGCTGTTGTTGGCTAAAATGGGCGCACGAGTCTGGGGATGAACTAAAGGATTGAAATGATCATAAAAATCCGACTTCCGCGTATTTTCAGTGAACAGGCGTCACTCGACATAATCAGAAATCTGTTCCGCGACATACTGACGTATTACGCATTGCTGGGGCTTCTTCTTGCAGCATGCAAATTTTTCACACCACCAACTGCTGTCCCCGACTGGCTTTTCCTGATTAGCGCAGCAATTTGCTCCATGATCAGTTTGTTATGGGTTGCAGCTATTACCGTAGAAAATCTCAACGCGCTTGAGAGAGTGTCTGAAACACGCAAGGACACAGTCTGGGTTATCGTTATGATGTTTTTCTCATGCATGATGCTGTGTCTGGCTTTATGGGCAGCCGTGAAAATCGCGTATTAATGTGCTCTGCTGACTATCGCTGCGGCGAACGACCACATCATTAAGGTGAGTGCCGCAGAGAAAAGGGCAGCAGGAATAACCGGCGTAATACTCTGAAACCGGGGATAAGCGTCTCGCAAGTTACCGGAAATACGCACTGACAGGTTAATATGGGACTGATGGAAGATGACGATGCAGAAAAAAATTAGCGGGTCTTTTTCCCATGATGTCCGGTACGCTATTGCCAGTATTGCCTGCAAACAAAGAATGATACATGCGGTGTAAAGGCCGGTTTTCTGATGCTTCAGTGGGCAAAGCGCAATACTGAACCATGATGCAAATAACGCGCACAGCACTGCCAGTGCTGTGACTATTACGGCGACCATCCTCATCTCCTCAGAACTGTTCAGACAGACAAGCCTTCAGCGCGCAGGGAAAGCAACTCATGCACGGCTCTCCCGGTGTTTATCAAGAAATGCATTAATCAGAAAGTCCGTGAACCGCTCATCGCGCTTATCCGGCTCCTTAACGACCACACCGGTGGCGCGCTGCCAGCCCACAAAGGCTTTGGTCACGAGCTGACTGGCCCAGCCATCAAGTTCGGGATAGATTTCTTTTAGTTGATTGCCGCTGACACGCAGCGGCTTGGCAGGTACCGGACCGGTACTGCTGTTTGCGAGGGTTGTTGTCATTATTTCTCCGGCAAAAAGGTGAGACTTTCGCTTTTCAACACGACATAAAATGGGTGTACGGGTACGATACAGAGGTGCTTATTGAATGGAGTTAATCAGATGCGTTTTCCGGCCGAATTTAGCGACGACCGTTTTCTTGATGCCTTCAGGGATATTCTTCGGGACACTCTGACCACAGCAACCATCACTGTGCTCCTGGTGATTACCGTGAAACGTATGTTCCCCGGACCGGACTTAGTGGATATTTTGCTCCTGTTCATACTGGTACCGGTTTTCGCATTAATCCTCTGCTGGTACATAGGCATCTTAAACAGAAGCATCATGACACTGGAGGATACGTTCAGAGACTCGCGGTACTTTGATTGCTGGCGGAGGTGCCTGGGAGCATCTGGCATTTTCTTTGTTTTTTTGATTGCTTATACGGTCAGCAGTGCTATTGCATCTCACTGAAACGCACAAACATGCAGCCGGCCAGAAACCACAATGGGATGGTGTAGGTCAGTGAATTTATAACAACAGTGATAATTAAAGGTCGCACGCGCAGAAACGGCACATGTGACCGTAATCTTTTCACTGTCTGCATCTGAAAGATAACGAGCGCCTGACAGATCACATATGCCATCAAAAATATAACGGGTTCTGCCAGGATATGGTTCCGGAACAGAAAGCAGGGAATACTCTGGGTAGCCAGTGTTATCAGCGAGGCATGTATGGACAGCCGCCTGTCCTCCTCTTTGACCATCCCGGCAACGAGCCACACTGGCAGCGGTGTTAACAACAGTGTTTCGGCTATAATCAGGTAGCTAACATTCACTTATTCACCTCCGGTAAACGTATTTCTTCAACCTTCAGAACCCGCCCGTCACGCGTGATACGCACCGGGGTGTGCTCAAACCCGAATTTCGTGGTCAGGACGCCGGCCTGATCGAAGTAGATGCGTTCGTTCAGGGCATCGCTGGTTTCTTTGATGTTTCCCTTCACCAGGATGATTTTGAAATCCGTCGCACTGTCCAGCTGCTGCTTCATCCAGGCCACCTGGTCGCGGTTGTCGCCGTCGAGAAAGTAGAGCGTCTGGCTGTAAGGCACCCGGTCGAGCGGATTCACCTGATCGCCCTTGCGGGCAATGATGTTGCCCTGCATATCAGTGATGGTTTCGTTGACGGTGAAGGTGGGGTCATAGCTGAAGGCACGGTACTTTGCGGCAGGCGTCAGGCCGGCAACGGGCGGCGGCCTGACGGCGTTACGCTTAACGCGCTCCACCGCCTCGTTACGCAGCTGGTTCAGCTCACCGCTCTGCTCCATCGACTGCAGGCGCTTCTGGATAAAAACCAGCATGTCCTGCTCCTGCGGTTCAAACACATTCCCCCAGGTGCCGAGGTCTTTTGCCCCGGCACCGGCCGTGATGCCCGCCAGGAGTATTACGGCCAGACAGCGGGCCAGGTTCATTTCACCTCCCCGGCAGGAGACTGCATCCGCGCCGCGATATCGTTGCGGATGGCCGTGGTAATGTCAGGCTGCACACTCACCACGGCCGGCTGCACCAGGATCACCGTGTTATGCTTCTGCTGCCACGCGGCCAGGCTGTCGATCATGGCCTGGTTGAAACGACTGACCAGGGCTTTCGCCCTCGCCTCATCGAGTTTCTGCTGCGCAGACTGCTGTATGAAGATGTCCATCGTGCCCTTCATGTCGAACGTCACCACCTGCGGGGTCACCAGTCTGGCCACGCCCCAGGCAATGCCGGTCACAATCAGCAGCGCGCCCGCGCCGCACGCCAGAAGCTTCGGCCAGCGCGACGCCATACTGCCCGCCAGCGTCACACCGTCACGCACCACCTCCGCGTCATAAGGTTTATCACTCATGCTGCTTTCGCCCATTCTTCAAGCTCCGCCAGTTCCTGACCATATTTGATGCCTGCCAGCCGGTATGCTGCCTCTTCGGAACTGGCCCCTTTTTTCTGCTCTTCCTGCATGAACGCGAAGTCCTCGCCACGCGAACTGAACATCGCGCGCGTGACCGGGTCGACAAACAGGCGATGAAACGAACTGCGCTCGCCGGTGGTGATCAGCAGCGAGCTGTAGCCCGTGTCGAGTGCCGGCTGAAAGTATTTGATGACCTCTTTTTCGATCTCAGAGAACTGATCGGGATATTCGGCCACGTACTGCTTGAATGCTTTTGCATCCTGAAGCAGCGTGATTTTGGTGGAACTGTTGTTCCAGGCCGCCTCGGCTTCTTTACTCGCCGTAAAGTCCTTGATGCCCTGGGTGATGGTGATGAAGCCGCCACGGTGACGACGCACGGTACGGTAGCCGGTCTCGATGAATTTTGCGGCATGCGGGTTAGAGCCGCTGAGCAGTCGCCAGGCTTCATCGATGATGGCCACTTTTTTGAGGTTACGCGGGCTGTAGTACATCTTTTCCTGAATCGCCAGAATGAGCGAGAACAGGATGGCACTGAGCAGCTTCGGTTTGTTTTCCAGACTCAGCAGCTCCAGCACCGCGAAGCGGGTATCGCCATCGAGCGTCGGCTGATCCGCGTTGAAGTATTCCCCGTATGGACCCCAGCTGCAGTAGGCTTCCAGCAACAGAGCCAGCTCGGCGAGACGGGCAACAATCGTTGGCCGCTCCTGATATGCGTCGTTGACCTCCTGACTGGTGAGGTAGGCATGAACGTCATCGATGCGTGCCCTGTTCCCTTTACTCTCCCATGCCCAGGTCACCGCATTCTGCAGGATAGCTTCACAGACCGCGTCCAGCGGGTCTGTCGGGCTGGCCAGTACGGTGAGAAGCCGGACCACCCCTTCCGCCGAGACTTTAATGTCCCGTATGTTCGCAAACGGGTTGAAGCGCAGATCGGAACCGTCGAGATAGACGCCCCCGGCCTGCTTACAGTAGTTCTTGTAACTGTCTCCCATGTCGATGACCCAGGCGTACCCGCCGGCATTCAGGACGTCGCGCAGGATCCCCTGCGTGAGGAAGGACTTTCCTGCCCCGGAGGTGCCGGTGATGGCGATGTTGAAGTTGGTACTGCCGTTGGTTTCATCAAACATGTCGAAGAAGGCAGTCTGGTTACGGTAGGTCGGCAGTGGCATGCCACGCCGTGACAGGTGACGTTCACCCACTACCGGCATCAGGTTGACGGCATTCCAGCTCTTGGCGCGCAGTGTGGCACCGGTCGCTTTCAGATCTTCCCACATCCCTTCCTGCATCATGAACGGCATGGAGGCCAGCCAGTTACGCATCTGCTGATACTGGATAGTGGTCAGCTCCAGCTCGTTTTTACGGAAGACGTTAATCGCGGCCAGCTCGCAGGACAGCGCATCTTCATCATTATCCGGCGTGAACAGGGTGAGGTTGAAGTAATACCGGCACAGGGACACCTCATTGGTGCCCAGCTCCATCTGCATTCTGCGCCACTCTTCCGCCTGTTTTTTCACGCCCGGAAACAGCATGGCGTAAGCCGAGCTGGCTTTTTTGCCGAGATCCATGTTCTTGCGCAGCGCCTCGCCCTGGCTCCGGGTCTGCTCTTCCAGCTCAACGGTCCAGGTCAGCATGAAGGGACAGGGAATGCCGAGGTCAGGGAAACGCAGGTTCTGAAGGTTATCCGCGCCCTGCCAGAGCGCAAAGCGCGTCGGGTTTTTGGTCAGCTGCATGTTCACCACGCGACACGATGAGGCCGCCACGCGGGTCTGCCGGATTTCCGTTGCGTTACCGGCGTTATCCCGCATCTGCTTTTCAATGATGGTGTCCGGCAGCGCCAGGCTGATATGCGACGGGCGAACTTTGATATCGATACCCTGATCGACCACCTGACGGTTCATCTCCTCCTCGGTGTTCCACTCATCACCGGCCGGCATGACCTGCCCGGAGCGGTAGTTGACGAGTTCACGCATGAGCGAGAGGAAGTCGTTCGCCGTGGTATTCACCGAGTCGATACGGGCGGCGTCAAGCGACACGCGGATGGTGTTGCGGATCTGCTTGAGTTCATCCGTTATTTTCGACGTGAAGTGCCGTACCTTGCGGCCGTACACGATAAAGACCCGGTAATGACGCAGATAGAGGGGATATTCACGTTTGTTGGCCATCCCCTCAAGTGCCGATTTTTCCCAGAACGCGCGGGTAATGCTGTTGAGGTGCGCGGCCATCGGGCCTTTCCACATGTCGGTACTGACGCCGCGCGCGATGCGATCACCCACACATTTGCTGGCGACCATGATGACGGTCACCGGCGTTTTGCGCGGCAGCTTCTTGCGCAGCATGTCATCCAGCGCGGCCACCACCTGCTCGTTCGCCCCCGGCAGAGGGGCCGCCTCAACGATAAAACCCGCTGAGCCGGCATTGATGAACATGTCGTTGGCATCATCGTAATAACGCCACGGCAGGGCTGCGGTCAGGGAGGGATAATCCCAGGTCTGCTGCAGGTTGGCTTTCGCTGTCGCGGAGCCATCTTTCTGGCCTCCCTTTTTCAGCAAATCCATCATGCTTTCAACAAAGTCAGACATTTTTAAGTCCTCTCACGGTGGCGCAGGCGGGCAGCGATATCACCTATCAGTTCCAGACGCTGTGCCCGCAGGCTGTCAGGCCTGGCATACATGCGGTCGTATGCGCTGCCGGAAACGGTGTTTGTCAGTACCGGTAACTCACCGGTACTGCAGCCAGTGGCATACCAGCCCTGCCCGTCCAGGGGATCGCGGCGGGAAGGGTTACGGCGGGGTGGTTTCATCATTCATCCCCCTCCCCGATGACGCGGAACCCCTCATCCCAGTGAGATTTGTTTTTCACAAACTCCACGACGGCGGGCTGATGAAAGTTGTCGTCGGTGTCGACCCACGGGGCAATCCACAGGCGCTGTGTGGCGTCGGGAATACGCTGCGCGGTCACACGCCCTGCGCCGCTGACAGAGCTCGCCGGCGACACATACGATGTGGTCTGCGCAGCCTGTCCGGTAAGGTTGCTGCGCACCGGTGACGGTACGGTGGCGATCGGGCGCGGGGCGATGACACCGGTTGCTGCGACAGAAACGGGCCGGGAAGAACTGACCGCCGGCGCCGTGTTGCGCAGTGCCGGCAGGGTTTCACCCGCAGGCTTTTTTACGGCAGTGTCTTTGCCGATGTCGTTAATGCTTTTCCCCTTTGCGGCCAGGGCATTGGCCTCAGCGGTGGTCAGGCATTTATCGGTGGCGGTGGCATTACAGTCGAAATCTGAATTCATACCGGCGCAGCCGGTCAGCGCGCTGCACAGCAGTGCAGCACCCAGTAATTTATGCATGGATGACTCCGGGTTAAGAAAATGGGTAAAGGACGTGCAGTTGTTAAGTTTCGACCACCAGTTTTGCACTGTAGGCGACGCCACAGAGAAGCGGGAGACCGTAAGAAATGAGAAAAGCCATAAGGTACCAGTCAGCAGGTGGCCATGAGAATGTCCAGTTAAAGTACAGTCTCAGGAGCCAGGCACACGCTAAGGCAACCCAGGGAAGTGCTGCTCCCCACACTGCCGCGACAGATAAATCCCTTTTACTGTCGCTGAGATGTATCGCCATACTCACCAGCCAGATAACCGTAATGGCCAGCGCGACCCGCCAGAATGACCAGTTAACACCTGCCAGACCTTTGGGTATCTGCATGGCATACACTGTCAGGCCAAAGGCGTAACTCAGTACCGGCAGCCAGAGCCACTGCATGGCGAAGCCGGCTTTTTTAATTAAGCTCATGATGAGAATATCCCTCCAGTGGATTGTCACTGCAGGAACAGCACTGCAGCGGCGTTATGTAGTCTTTCTGAGCAGCCTCGCTTTTAGTGGCGCTGACCATCAGCACCAGGGAGGCGAGCAGAGCCAGCGTAACGAGCATCAGGGTGTGCACTGCATAACGGTTCATGGCTGCTCCTCACCCTTTTGCTCCCCTGCCCTGGCCGGGGTGTTCTGCAGAAAATGCGGCAGTGGTTTGTCTGCACGCCGGAATACAACCCTGCACTCGTCGTCATACCAGTTCCGCAGGTCGTCCTTTTCAATACTTCCTTTACTTTTGACGGCCTCCTGAAAGTGCTGCCAGGCAGTCAGGTTACAGGGCTGGTACAGGGCCAGTTTTCTGTCTGTCGCCGCAGGCCAGTCGTCATCTGCCCATCCGGGCAGAAGCTTCCTGCAAAAATGCGCGATAAGCCCGGCGCAGATGAAGAAACCAGCAATTAAGGCCCAGGCGGTAAGGTAAAACAGTAAAGTAACCGGAATTATCACCGCCAAGAGCAACACCAGGACAATCACATAAAATGCCGCTCTGCGGGGTGTAAGGCGGCCATGCTCCCACAACTGAATATCCATGCCGATTTTGCGGAGCTGCTTTCTGTTTTGAGCTTTGCTCATGTGTTCACCGCCGATTTGTCCTGCGTATTCGCCTGAGTCTGCGGCGTTGCTTTTTCCGGGTGAAAGACGGTCATGCATTCGCTTTCATACCAGGTCCGCAGGTCGTCCAGTTTCATGCGCCTTTTACGCTCAATGGTCTCCTGAAAGTGCTGCCAGGCTGCCTTGTTACGGGGCCGGTAGTGAGACAGTCGCCGGCGTATCGCCCGCGGCCAGTCATCATTCCGCCATCCCGGAATAAGGAACATGACGCCGGTCGCGGCTCCCATAACCATCCCTGAAGTCACAGGGATATGCCTGCTCCCCACCACGACTGCCATGACAAGCACAAAGAGCACCACATAAAAACTTATCTGGCGGGGGGTGAAGGCGTTGCGTTCCCATTTCTGAATATCACCGCCAGTCTTGCGAAGAATCATGATGTTGTGGTCATCATTCATGCTTTCAGCCTCAGTTAATGGTGTCACCCATTTTCAGGCCACGCGCCTGCCGCATAACTTCATCCGGATCGATGTTGCCGACAGATGTCGTGGAGGTTGAGGACGCCGGGACAGCCTGGGCAGTGTTACCGGTGACGGCATTCTGTGCGGTCTGGCCGGCTTTCTGTGCTTCGGCCAGGACTTTCGCTTCTTCCATATCCTGACGGGTTTCGAGCTGGAAGCCCTTCTGGAACACCACGGTGACCGCATTACCCGCCCCGATATCGATGATGGGGTGATACTGCTCGGCGCGCTTAATC
>NZ_JACVTW010000061.1:0-8421 GCF_016624785.1 Kosakonia sp. S42
ATGGCCGAAAACGCGTAAATTTCAAAAAGTGCGTGGAACTAGAATGGGTGTACTTACAGCCACATCAGGTGAAAAGCGGCGCTGTTTTCACCTTAACAAACCAGCGGGTGATAAACAGGTTTGCCTGCGACTCCGACTCTACCAGGCCATCCTCCCGTGCAGTCGCGAGGGCATATATGCCAGGTAACCAGTTTTTTTCATATTTATCATCTCATCGCCATCCCGACGGTTGTCCTTCAGCACTATGTTTATCATTAAGTTCATCGTAAGCGCCTCGTCTGAAACGCCTGTGAGCAGAAAAGAGCAAACGCTAACTCTGCCCGCAATATCTGGGTATTACATTATTGAGGTTCCGAAAGATCATTAAAAAACTCAATCCTAAAATCACTAGGATTACGGCGTCGCTTCATAAGTGATTAAAAAACGTTCTTAGCATACGTTTTCGTACAATTGGGCTTCAGGCTCTCATTTGAGCGGGCTCAACAGGAACTGCGGAACATGTCCGTGAGTAGTTCGCAGAAAAAACCGAGCTGAGAGGCCAGGTGCGGTTCTCGAATCAGAAGGTCGGGAGCTTGCAGCGGGCGCTGAGGGAGTTTGGAAGTTTCTACGAGCGGAACAGGCGAAAGCGGTTAGTATTGAGCAACACTGGCTGGCACAGCTGTGGAAAATTGGGAGGAACGAATCTGAGATAAAACACGGAAAACACCGTGCTCCAGAATTATATAACATATCCTCATGTAATTAATTTGAATATATTTTTTATTCAGGTAAATAAAACATAAAAATAGACAAAAATGTGTAGATAAAAACATTAATAAATACATTTTTTAAAAAAAATATCAGATGTAGGTATTTAAATTAAATAATAAAAATTAAATCCTTATGCGGCATAACCAAAACATTCATAAAATAAATAAAAACAAGAAGGAATTTGTTTTTTTTCTTGATGAGGAAAAAGAAAAGTGTGTATAACCATAAGGCTGTAATAAGTAAAGGATATCAAAAATAAATCTACGTCTTGTGAGTCAGAGCTAAGATTTATATATACAGTGTGCGTCTGGAGACCGGTAAAGATCAAAGGTGTAGACTGGCCCCCTGAACCTCCTGACAGTAATATCACTCAAATAAGTGATAGTCTTAATGCCGGTTTAGACTGGTCGTTGGAGTCATGATGATTGACGTTTTAGGTCCGGAGAAGCGCAGACGGCGCAGCGTTCAGGAAAAAATCGCCATTGTTTAGCAGAGTCCTGAACCCAGTATGACCGTCCCGGTTGTTGCCCGCCAGCATGGGGTAGGAGCCAGCCAGTTATTCTTCTGGCGCAGGCAGTATCAGGAAGGCAGCCTGACTGCTGTAGCCGCTGGTGAGCAGGTCTCCCGCTTCTGAACTGGCTCCGGCAATGAAGCAGATCAAAGAGCTTCAGCGCCTGCCGGGCAAGAAAACAATGGAAGTTGAGCTACTAAAAGAAGCTGTCGATATTGGCCGCCAAAAAAATGTATGGTTCGCCCCTGTTTTGCAAATCCGCCTTTGACCGAATCAGTTTGCGTAAATGTATCCGACCTATCGCGAGTCAGCCGCTTTTGACGGCAAGGCCATGATCGGATATGCACGCTCAGTTTCTATCAAATGGATCGACTACGGAAACCGCTTTTTTGCCCCAGATTTACTGAACGTCGTTGCACTATTCTGTCATCATGTAAACCCTGCAAACTTTTGTAAGTTGATGTTATAAAAATATATTAACTACACTTGTGGTAGATAAAATGTCGATTTATGAGTCAATACTGCCCGAACTACTCGTGCAAGTTTGTTAGCCAGTGTCACGATCACTTTATTTCGGTGGATACCTCTGGCCTCCATTTTATCTGTCCATGCGCCCAATCGATCTTTCGTGCGATCAAGGTTTAAAACACATGTCCTGGCACCATGGATAAGTAATTTCCGAAGATGGGGGTTTCTGCGCTACTGATGCCCAGCAGCCGCTGTTTATCGCCAGTAGAATGTTCTCGTGGGACCAACCCCAACCAGGCCGCAAGATCGCGACCAGACTTAAACTGGTTGTCATTTCCGGCAAAAGCAGTGATTGCTGTTGCGGTTAATTTACCAATACTGGGTACGGATGTTAGCCTCGTTGCCGTATCGTCTGCACTGACATGATGCTCAATTCTTTTACGTAACAGCAGTAAACGTTCTTCGATAGCTTTAATTCGATCTAAAGCTCATTAAGAACGGTGCGCATTGCAGGCGTGAGCTCATGTTTTCATCTGTCAGTTTATCCGGCACATCGCGGACAAAATAAGTCGCACCAGTACCAATGGTAATACCTTACTCAAGTAAAAACGCCCAGGCCTGATTGATAACAGATGTTTTATGTGAAACCAAACGTTGCCGAACCCGGTGCAGGGTCTGTAAATCAAACTGTGCCTCAGTTTTTGGTGCAACGAAGCGCATCGTAGGACGTGAAATGGCTTCTGCTATGATCTCAGCATCAACAATATCGATTTTGTTTGATTTGACAAAAGGTTTTATAAATTGAGCGAGAACAATTCCGGCCAGATATCCGTATGCTTTAGCCTTTCCGGAAAGCCAATTGCTGCCAGGACAGGCTTCCATTCCAACCGTCATTGATAGTGAGCGGGAAAAAAAATCAATGAACCGTTCTCTGTCATCCTTTCCCGAAATACAGGTTTACCGCTCGAATTAAGGCCGACGATATGAAAAGAATTTTTACCAATATCAATGTCTAAATAAACAATATCCGGGAGCGGTTTGATTTTCATCATGCACCACATTAGTGAGTTAGCTTAACTCCCATAATTATACACCGGGGCGGGGCAAACCATCCCATTAGTGGATAGCGCATGTACCCTCGTTGCCTCCGAGTGTCGCGAGTGCAGCTGCACGTCATTCTCAGACGAACTTATGACTGGAAGGATGTCCACCGCAGTCGTCGCACTGATGATACGGATACGCTTGCCCGTATACACCATGTTATCGGAGAGCTGACCACATATGGCTATCTATCGGCGGGTATGGGCTCTGCTGCTCCGTCAGTCAGAAGGCGAAGATCTTGCTGCCGTGAATGCCAAACGTGTTTACCGCATCATGCACCACAATGCGCTGCTGCTTGAGCGTAAACCCGCCATACCACCATCGAAACGGGCATATACCGGCAGAGTGACTGTGAAGGAAAACAATCAGCGGTGGTGCTCTGAGGGTTCGGGTTCCGCTGTGATAACGGCGAAAAACTGCGTGTCACGTTCGCGCTGGACTGCTGCGATCGTGAAGCGCTTCACTGGGTAGCCAGCACGGGTGGCTTCGACAGTGAAACGGTACAGGACGTCATGCCGGGAGCCGTGGAGTGTCTCTTCGGCAACGGCTTTCCGGCAACGCCGATGGAGTGGTTGACGGATAACGGTTCATGCTACCGGGCGTATGAAACACGCCAGTTCACCCGGATGGTGGGACTTGACCCGAAAAACACAGCGGTGCGGAGTCCTGAGAGTAACGGAATAGCAGAGGGCTCCGTCAAAACGATGACGCGTAACTACACAGTATCATGCCCAAACCCGACGGGTTAACGGCAGTAAAAAAACTTGCAGATGCGTTCGAACACTGTAACGAATGGCATCCGCACAGTGTGCTGGGATACCGCTCACCGCGTGAATATCTATATCTGCGGCGTCGGACCAGTAATGGATTAAGTTATAAAAGGTGTCTAGAAATATAGGGGCCAATCCACATCAATAACGCGCTGGTTGATTGCTGTTGCGAGTGCAACAAAATTATTAATCTGCAGCAGAGACTGTTTAAGGAAAAATTATGGCTGATATCTACAAATATGGTTCTCAGGTATCATTTTCTGGTTCGGCTGACTGGTTTACAGGCATCGTCCGCGTAGACCCGCTGTTCCCGGCGAATGAGCCAGCCCGCGCAAGCGGCGTTAGCGTGACATTTGAGCCGGGTGCGCGTACCGCATGGCATACGCACCCGCTTGGACAGACGCTGATTGTTACCGCAGGTTTTGGTTACGTGAATACGTGGGGTGAAGAGGCTCGTGAAATTCGCCCAGGCGATGTTGTCTGGATCCCACCATTTGAAAAGCACTGGCACGGGGCAAGCGCAACTACCTCTCTTACCCACGTTGCTATTCAGGAATCACAGGAAGGGAAGGTTGTTGAATGGATGGAACATGTTACCGATGAACAGTACGGAGACAAATAATGAGCAATGGCATTAGCAGGAAAGTGATGATTATCACCGGCGCCAGTAGCGGGCTGGGGAAGTGCACTGCCCTCCACCTGAGTTTTGTGGGAGCGATCCTATTCCTCGGCACCTGTCGTATGGGGCGTCTGCAGATGTTTGTGGCCCAATTCGAAAAACAGGGCGGGAAAGCCGTCTTCGTTGCTACTGACGTTACGGTAAAGAGTAGGTAGAAACGTTGATTGAAACGGCCGTTGATGAATTTAATTGCGTTCAGTGTTACTGAATAATGCCGGTCTGAGCAACAGTTACACCAGAATGAGACCTGTCAGCGGACATAGACATCCCTGGCGTCGGCCCGCTGATCGTCACTGCAGCGTTCGCCATTGTGAGCGATGCAGGAATCTTCCGCTCAGGGCGAGAGTTCGCGGCTCACATCGCCTGGTGCCAAAGCAAACAGGCACTGGCGGTAAAGTACGGCTTCTGGGTATCAATAAGCGCGGCAATGCTTATCTGCGGACGCTGTTTATTCATGGGGCCAGAGCGGCCGCATTGCTAACGAAGTAGCCAAATCCGTGGGTAACGGAGCTGCTGAAAAGACGGCCGACCAGCATCGCGGTGGTGAGAATGACCAACGGTGTGGGCCATGGTGGCCCATAACCTAAAATACGACAAAACACGTCAACGTCAGGTCATTCTAAACGACCTGTGCTGACAGAATATTAACCCTTTTGACAGAAGAATGAATGTTGAAAGGTTAGCAGGGCAGCCGCAGTGATAACAACGACAGGTAAGGTCGTGGCTTGCTAAACCTGATGCGCGTCCAGAACGTGAAGCTCGTAGTGGGAATAAGGAACAAGTCGGCGGATTACATCGGGCCCCGCAAGCACTGGCTACAACAAGGCTGGTGATATGGACTCCCGCCTCCTCGGGGGCGACACTGAGCACCTCACCAATTCACAGGAGAACTTCAATGCCTACGCTTATCATCGACTTTGATATCGAAAAAATGTGTTGCAGATTCATGACGTTAACCACATTGGAAAATCGTCATGCAGCGAAAACTTCACCGAACTGACATACTAAAATTTTTATCAAAGTTGGAATCTAGTCTGGCCGATACCGAGGCCTGCCATGGCTCACATTTTTAGGCCCGTGAGTTAATTTCGCTGGGATACACGGTTCGTTTGCTGCCAACGCACTCAGGCATTCACTTCGTTGCGATCAAAACTGCTGCTGAACAGCAGTCACTGCAGTTGATTCATCACATGCGCCAACGGCCCATTCAGGGGCACACAGCGAAATCGAATCAGATCCGGAGCGTGTTTGCTGGAGAAGAGGTGATCTTCCCCCTCAGTCTTGCGCGATTGTGAAAGGGAGTGATCGACTCGTCAACAATTCCGATTCCTCCACTACGGCTTTGCTCAGACGACTTGGCCCGAATACCGCGAGCAACTAAGGCTCTGAAACAATGGTTCGACGAACTTGCTGCCGAGGTAGCTGAGATCTTCAAACACAATGAAGTTTGTGAACGCCTCGCTACCATTCCAGTAATCAGATCAGTCATCGCACCCGCTCGCAATGGTAGTTAATGTTTTGTCCACCGGAAGCACTGAGTACACTGTCGACAATGCTTTTAACCATTATTAACTCTTGCTACGGGTAACGAACATCTCTTTAAAGATGGACATGGCGGAGAATACATTCGACCAGTTTGCTACGAAAGCGAGCTTAGTCAGCATCTCTGATGCCTGAGTCTGGTCGAGCCCGTTAACCGCATCGGACACAACCGTTAACTTGGAGGGAGCGGCAGTTGCCTTTAAGCGGGCTCAAAACTTTAGATATTTCTCACACAGCGTTAATCACTTACATCACTCACTTTTACTTCATTGAGCATTTTCCACCGTTCTATCCCCTCATTACTTCATGTACTTCCCATGTCTGCTATTAAGTGTCGCGCTTTTAAGCCTGTTATCTACTGGCTCATTTTTAGATTTTTTATCTTTTTAGGTATTCCGCAGTCTTTGTGTGGCGCGGCTTTCAGCCGTAGCTTCACGGGGATCAGAATAAGTATGTATGGGTATCCGAGATATTATCGCGGTGAACATGCACGCGCTGGACCATATCCAGGAAGAGGAGTACCGCGACATGAAGTTAGGCATCATGCTGGATGATTCTATTCCGCACGATATCAGTCAGTTGAGTTTGTTCAGCGAGGATCGCCCACGGGCGAACAGCGCAAAACGGATTAGATTGATTGATGGCATCACCAGCCCGGACTGGGAACATCTGATTTGTCGGACAGGGTATGAACACGCTGTGACAGATGAAAAGGAATATGCTACCGCCGGCATATAAATACACTGGGAAAACATTCCGGTGGCACGCGTATGCTTGCCTTCTGCGTTTATGTGGAGGGATAAACATGATGGAGGCACTTGCTGTAATTCATTCTTTAAAAAAGAGAGATGAAAAATTATTGAGCGTGAGCGGGGGGACCCCTATTAAGTTGTCAAGCATATTTATGACGCCGTAGGGGTATAAAAAGTCCCGTCGCGCATCATGGCGAACAGGACGTCGCAGCATCCTTGCCAGGGCGATAAGCGCCTGGTTGTGTCGTTTTCCCTGGCTCATTTTGCGTGTGTAGTAAGCCCTGGAGATCGGATCTCTGAGCGCAGCGAAGGCCGACAGGAACAGCGCCCGTTTGAGCGTTTTATTACCGTGTCTCGAGGGATGCTCCCCTCGTATGGACGTGCCGGATCGTCGGGTTACCGATGCGAGACCAGCATAGGCTGCAAGATGTGCGGCAGAGGCGAAGGCGCGGCAAACAACCTCTGTGAGGAGTCTGGCAGCGGTCCTGACGCCGACTCCGGGCATGCTGGTCAGGATCGAGTAAAGAGGGTGAGCAAGGACCCGCTGTTCTACTTCCAGGGCCACCTCGTCTCTCTGCTTACGCAGCGTGATGAGCTGGAGTGCCAGGCGTGACAGAACAACAACAGCGGCATTCGTGCCGGGAATGATGACGGTTTGCTCTGTCAGTGCCTGTGTGATGTCTGCGGCAAGGCGTTTTCCCAGACGGGGCGCGAGTTTGCAGAGCTGGGTTGCCAGTTTTTTCTCCCCCAGGGAAACGAGTTTTTCGGGTGAGGGATATCGCTGGAGAAGATCGAGTACGGCCGGATGATCCAGTCGTGGGCCGAGAACACGTTCCAGTGCCGGATGTATCCGGGTCAACAGGCCGCGGATACGGTTGCTGGCCTGCGTTGTTTGTGCGGCAAGATCATCATCGAAGCCACAGAGCATGGAGAGTTCGGCGATGTGCTCGTCAGCCAGCTTCAGCGTGCGTAGTGCGTGAGGCAGGGTACGGGCAGCTTCGGCAATGATGGCAGCGTCACGAGCATCAGTTTTGGCTTCACCGGCGTGTAAGTCGGCGATGCGGCGCATTGCCAGCCCGGGAGGTATCCGATAAGGACGCCTTCTGAGCGGGCAACGGCGACGGGTAACGCACCGATGGTGGCAGGCTGGTCAACAACCAGCAGTATCTGACCATGTTGTTTCAGCTCAGATATCAGCACCCTGAGTTTGTTTTCGTCGTTGGGTAATGCTTTATCGGACAAGCGCTTACCTGAACGATTAACGGCAACAGCGTGATGAGTATCTTTATCGACATCAACGCCGATAAAGACCTGGACGGATTCGTAATCGCTGGATTCGGTCATTCTGTCTCCCTGTTTATACGGGTTAACCAGATAACCACGGGGAGCAGGTACCAGCATCCACGTTACAGACGGTCCCGGCAAAAGCGCCTGACCTGACCCCTATTAGCGGTTACCAGCGCCCCACCAGACCCGATGACATCACCCCCCGGATCATGGACGACTGGGGCAGTAATCATGCCGGGTCTGGCTGGCTAACACCCCATTATAAGGGGTATGAATAAGGTAACGGGGGGCCACGCCCCAAGTGCTTAGATGGCGATTGTGGGTAAACTGTTGGCAGTGTTTTTTGCTGTCAACGATTTATCCACATGTGACACTGCTCCGAATTTAATACCACGACGTATATTAAGATTTTCATAATTTCGCCCCTGCTCCCAAGTTTTTTCCGTTCCTAAGCTGTGTCCCTTAATTACTTAACCGTTGATAAAAGAGTCGGATGCAGCCCAGTTTCATCATCGACAGATAATTTCTCGCCGTTTTGTCGTAGCGTGTGGCAATACGCCG
>NZ_JACVTW010000062.1:0-7917 GCF_016624785.1 Kosakonia sp. S42
CGAGCCGGTGGGAAGCGTTATGGTCGATTTTATGGCGGATATGATGCACCTTTGCCACCAGGTGGGGATCATCTCCCCGGCGGGTAACGGTCTGCCGGAGCTGATTAAAGCTGCGGAATATCACTTCGATGCTGAAGAGGAAGACGATTTCTGAGTCCGTGCCCTGAACGGCAAAAGCCGGGAAGGGCGTTCCCCTCCGGGGAACCGGGCAGGGCGGAACCCTGCAGCCGTATGCCGGAGACGTCGCCTGTGAAGTGGCGGGAGAAATTCACCTGCGATCGCTGCGCATGGACTGCGCATAGAAGGGCTTAAACCGCTGGCTGATGCCAAACAAACTGACGGCCCGGAACATCCTTTCCCGGGACGGTTAAAAATAACAACGCAGAGTGTTTCGTTCGGAGAAACATATGTTATAATGTTTCCCAACAGGAAACGCGGAGCCAAAAAGTGATTAAAAGCTGGAAGCACAAAGGATTACAGAAGCTGTTTGAAAAAGGTGATAACAGCGGCGTACAGGCAAAGGACGCTGAACGCATCAGGCTTCGTCTGCTGGTCATTGATGAGGCGGTTTCGACGGATGAATTCAGAAACTATCCGGGCTTTCGTTTTCACCCCCTGAAGGGCGACAGGAAAAACTTGTTTTCCATCACGGTCAGGGCTAACTGGCGCATCACCTTCGAATTTACGGACGGTGATGCCTACATTCTCAACCTGGAGGACTACCACTGATGACCATGTTCAATCCCCCGCATCCGGGCGGTCTGATCACCGAGTACATTGAAGATAACAATATCGGCCTGCGTGTGCTGGCGAAAGGGCTGGGCGTGTCAGCCTCGGCGCTGAGTAAGGTCGCCAGCGGTAAGGCGTCGGTCAGCCCGGAAATGGCGGTGCGCCTTGAGGCGGGGCTGGGTATTGCGGCGCGCCTCTGGTTATCGATGCAGGCCGCCTGCGACCTGCACAAGGCTCGGGAGACCACGGACGTTTCTGGCGTGCATCGGCACCCGGGCGTGATGACGGCTTCTGCTCAGGACCGGCCTGGCAAGTAAACGCCGCTACAGTTACCCCCACACCGCGCCCTCTGGCGCGGTTTTGTACGCCCCGGAAGTCAACACTGCCACCCTGTGGGCCGGGAAAAGCCGGTGCTCGCGCACCGGACATCCCCGCCAGGCTACGTGTGCCTTGCAAGCGTAAAACTGAACCAGCGCAGGTCGTTGTAAGATCCATTTTTCTTTCCTCCTGCCACCGATAAAATCACGCTCACAGCAACAGCCTGTCGGGTAGCAGCAGCGCATTACTGCGCCGCCGCCTCCTGAGAACGGTACGTGCAGTAGAGTAGAGCGCCAGCGAGTTACTGTTTAAACAGCACTTTTCCGGACGCCCCCTCCCCAAACCGGGCATGAGTCTTTCGATCTCACCCGGCTTTCCAGTGTCATATTTTCCGATGCCGGACGGGTCTGGTTCTGTGAATATTTTGATGACATTCCCGACACACAACTAAGGTTTTACGATGTCGTGAAGCCATTATCCTCAGCCACCCTGGTTTTTCTTTCCTGCCCCGTTGACTCAGATCGCTCAGTTTGCGGATATGATGGACTTCGAAAGGGCCATCACTTGACCCGCAGCATTCACAGGCCTGAGCCAGTAGTCTGGATATCAGTTCGCTGCGAACCCCGTTAAATACCTGCTTCGGGTTATCGGAGATCACTGTGTCTTTCTGCCATGCCAGAGACAAACCGCCAAATGTAGCGACCAGCGGTCTTTTTCCTTGTCCTCTGTGCCGGACTATCTGTAATGCTTTGATAGTCTTATCACCAACCGTAACCTCAGTGCTCAGACTCCTGACGATGCGGCTTACCGTTGTTCTGTGTTTGTTCGCCAGCGTTCCCAATAAGGATTTCCGCATGACCCGATGAACATTCCACAAACGATGGGCATTAAATCCCATCAGGTAATACTGGACAAATCCTCTGTACTCAGCCTGATATTGTGCAACGATGCTGTAGTCATCATTGTACAAGCGTTCGGGCCGATGGGAGGGCTTCCCATTCCGCATGTATTTCTGGCATTGCTGCCTGATTACCTCTACCGGAATTTTCAGACGTACTGCACCATTGATACAGCGCTGTCCCCGGTGGTCCTGTTTGGTCATAGCGTCAAGTGTGACTACTTCATAACCAAGGAAACGAGCGGCTTCAGTGCGGGCATGTGTAATCAATGTCTTTTCCGTAGACATCTCCAGTTTCAACGTATCATGCAAAAACTGACGAATTGCCCATTTTATTTCTTCAGCCTCTTGTCTGGGGCCGCTGAAACCCAAAAGAAAATCATCCGCATACCTGACATACCACAGCCTCCTGAAATCCGGATCTTCAGGGTCACGGGACGGCATATGT
The DNA here is from genome assembly GCF_016624785.1 of Kosakonia sp. S42. Lineage (NCBI taxonomy): Bacteria > Pseudomonadati > Pseudomonadota > Gammaproteobacteria > Enterobacterales > Enterobacteriaceae > Kosakonia > Kosakonia sp. S42. The sequence goes on from NZ_JACVTW010000062.1 coordinate 2,394, forward strand.
TGTGCCTGTAGGCGCAACATTTTGGCCCGTTGATACTCACCCTTGTCCCCGGCATGTCTTGAGGCATTAAGTAGCGCCTTATATGGCGGATAATTTCTGCGACGTTCACCCTGATTATATTTCGGAAGCAAAACATCCTCTACAAAGCGATCCAGTTTATCCGGACAGATATTACTGAGTAACGGACTGCACACTCCCCCCTGCGGGGTTCCGCTGAGGGTTTTGTTATATCGCCAGTCTTCAAAATATCCGGCGCGGAGCATACTGGACATGAGGCGTATCAATCGGTTGTCATGAATGGATTCGCGAAGGATTGATAGCAGTACATCGTGGTCAATGTTATCAAGACATCCTTTGATGTCCCCTTCAATAAACCATTTTACACCCCGCCACTTATGCGTAATCTCCCGCAATGCGGAATGGCAGCCACGACCGGGACGAAAGCCAAAGGACAGTGCACTGAATCGCGGTTCATAGTAAGCCTCAAGCAAAAGACGCAGAGCTTCCTGAACCAGCTTATCTGACCATGCTGGTAAACCAAGAGGACGTTTCCCTTTCTTTTTAGGAATATACGTCCTTCTTGCTGGAGTCCAGCGCCAGGCTTCCCGACGCATTACGTCGATTATCCTGTCGATTTTCTCCAGCGACATGGCGTCCACTGTTTCATTGTTACTTCCCGGGGTCATAGCCCCTGAATTACGGTAGAGCTTTCCATAAGCGCGCAGGTAGAGGTCCGGCCGATAAAGCTGCCGGTAGACTCCTTCCAGAGGCAGTTGCCTCCTGCCACGATCGGAATAGACGGCCAGTATATTTTCGGCTGTTGCCATTTCGGTTACCTTAATATCAGGTCGTCAGACACCTGTAATCCTTCGCCATGTAATGGGCTTTCCCCATCGCTGACTACTACGATCACTCCGTCACCATAGGCCTCGCGGCCCACAGGCGATCCCGTGTTCGTATGAATTGAACGTACTAGCACAACGTAGGTTCCCATTTCGACACCTTGAACGGTCTCGCTGACCGTCGTTTGGAAGAGGAAGATTTCGGTTGGCGAAAGTTGTACCAACCTGTCCTGCCAACACAGCCCTTACATACCGTGGCTGTGGATGTGCGCGTTCCATCACTGGTGTCTTGGGTTCAGGCAATGCAGCTTAACCTTATTGCGCGGGTCTTGCGCGACAACCGGTCTGGTATGTTCGCCGGTTCCACGCTTCTCAGCCATGCTCATGTCCCTTAAGATTTTCACCATCCGGTAAGGCTGATGACCCAGAAGTATTTCTTCCAACTCCTCCTTGCCTGTAGCAGGTATTCAATTCACCGCTTTCACGGCGCACGGTTTCCCCGCATACCGCTCAAGCCTTTATAAACGCCCGCTATGGACACCAGCCTCCCTGCTGTGTAACTGACGGTGGCAGTTGGGATGTAGCAGTTCAAGATTGGACATGTCGTCGCTGCCGCCCATAACCTTCCTGATCCGGTGGTGTATATTCCAGCCTGTCTGGTTAGTGATGAGTTGCCTGCAACGAGGGCAGCACTTACCCTGACGTTTACACAATGCCGCCACGGTTTTCATCTTCTTCAGTTTCCCGGTCCAGATCAGGTCCAGACGGCGCTCGAAGTAGATTTCCATGCCGGGCGAATAGGGGGTCGCGTCCCCTCTGATCTTGATGTGGCGTTTGATGGGCGTATCCATCGCCCGGGTGAGAAGCAGCATTTTACCCTCCGGGGTCGCGGCGCTGAACTGCCAGCGTCGGTCCCCGAACGTGAAATACTTATCTGCAACCCAACGCCGGCCTTTACGAGTATGCCGCCGTTTACACCACTGCCATATTGCCCGCCAGATATGGGTATCGACGTAATTAAAAATATCTTTGGCCACGACATGCTGATGATAGTTAGCCCATCCACGGATCACCGGATTGAGCAGGTTTATCAGCTTCCATGCCGGAAGCGTCGGATTACCCTTAATTAATCTTCTGACTTTGCTCAGGAAGTTTTTCAGATTCTTTTTGGCAGGCTTGATCAGCATCTTGCCACCATATTTTATGACGTTCTGCCCCAGAAAGTCGAAGCCTTCTTCGATGTGCGTTATCGCTGTTTTCTCCTCAGACAGCGTAAGCCCCCGTTTTTACATGAACGCAGCTATCAGGGGCTTAACCTCATTCTCCAGCAGCTCGCGGGAGATCCCGGAGCATATGAAGTCGTCGGCATAGCGTACATAGTTCACCTGATGTTTTGCCCCGTAATGTCTGCTCTTCCTGAATGTACGCATCAGTTCTCCCTCCAGCCCGTCGAGTGCCATATTGGCGAGGAGAGGGGAGATAATGCCTCCCTGCGGAGTTCCACTTTCGGTGTGACAGAAGACGCCTTTTTCCATATATCCGGCTTTCAGCCATTTCCTGAGGATCCGCTTGTCCATTGGTATGTTGGACAGCAGCCAGTCATGACTGATGTTGTCAAAACACCCTTTGATATCACCTTCAAGCACCCATGCTGGCGACACTTTCTGGCTCATCCGGTGAAATACGGACTCGATGGCATCGTGTGTACTGCGCATGGGCCTGAAACCATAGCTGTTATTGTCAGCCGTAGTTTCTGCCACAGGCTCCAGTGCCAGCAGCCACAGTGCCTGCATGGCTCTGTCCCTTGTTGTCGGGATGCCCAGCGGACGCTTTTTGCCATTCGATTTTGGGATGTGTATGCGTCTGAGCGGTAGTGGTCTATAACCTCGCAGACTCAGGTTGCACATTCCTTTCCATTTTTCATCCGGGGTGCTCCATGTTTTGCCATCCACGCCGGGCGTCCTTTTCCCGGTGTTTTCAGTCACACGCCTGACAGCAACGGCTTTGCCGGAGAACGAACGCGTGAGAATGCGCTGCAGTTCCCTGACACGCCGCCATTGTTGCTGTCGGGTTGCCTCTGCAATCCGTAGCTGTAGCTTTCGCACCCGGGCATGGCAGGCTCGCCAGTCAATGGCGTGCCTGCCTGCCGGGCGGGGTATCGTGGACACACTGATGCGTGTATTCATCTCACAGATATCCTGTTGAAAGTTTTACAATATTTCATGCAGTTAAAGACCAGACGGAAATCTGCCCGCTTTCGCGTCGAAGTATGATCCGCTCCGTATCCTGATGATTACCATCAGGCATTCGCTTTTTCCGTCCTCCTATGCCCGCACCGCCAACAATGTCCCTCACGGTTCACCTGCCATCAGGCAGCGCGGGTTTACCAGGTTCCGTTTAACATACAAAAGGTCAGGGCGGGTTCTGTCTATTCACCGGAGATCTCTGTGTCCATGTGCTCCGGGGGGCCCTGTGGAGCAACCAGATCTCGTACCCATTTTGGTTCAGGCCTTTCAGCATCTTTGGCCTGTTGCCGATAACGGCGTTTATCAACAGTTCACATGTGTTAACCCTTCTGACCAGCCTTGCAATCCAGCTGCATGATGCTTGCAGCAAGGGAGGCTCCCTCACGGGATCCTCCCCGGGCTGACGCCCGATCTCGTTGTCCCGGAAGCTTCAGACCTCGCCGTTGCCAGCAACGCCTATCCCGGTAGGCTACAGCTAATGGAATAGCTGGTTTTATCAATGTAAAACAATATGTTAAACGACTTCCTGTCGCACGGTCACCTTCGGCTCCCCGTCCGTACCGGCCGGGTCGTCGGCCCTGCTCCGACCGTCGCCCGCGCGCGGGCTCCAGTCTCCGCCGAACCCCTTCGGGTTTCGGGCTGCCGCCAGGGTCCGATGGAGAAGGTCAGGGGCACCGCCTGCTGCGACCGTACCGGTCGCGCCGCGTCCACCGCCCCGGCGTTGCCGGGGCTTTAAGGTCGCCACGCCGTTCCGCCGTGTCGGGTGTGTGCATTCTGTCAGCACGCCGGTGACCATCACCCTGACGTTCTCACGCGGAGGGCTGGTCGTAGCACCGTCGGGTCGTCATCCGGGGGGTGAAATGCACTCCGCCAAAACTTTTTGCGAACAGCCGCAAAAACTTTTGTCTCCGCCCCCCTCCTTCCTCCCCTTGCCGGCGCTCCTTTGCCCTTCGCCGCGAGAGAACTCACCAGGGAGATGGATTAACCATCGACGAGGAGAAAACCAGGATGCACACACGAAACGTCAACGGCAAAACCGCCGCTCCCGAATCTTCCAGGAAGATGGGGGGAAAAGACACGCCCCTGACGGATGCCCAGGCCACTGACATTCTCTGCTGGGTTTTTGCTGTCACTGATGACATGCCTGGGGCGAAACGCCACGACGTTAACCCGCCAGCTGGCGCGGAAGAGATCGTCATATATCAGGACGATGTGCCGGACTTCAGCGTCATCTGGATTGTAAATGGCTGGCCGGTTGCGGCTGCCATGCCGCTCGATTCTTTATTTCGTGTTTTATCTGACTGATTAACTGTTGAGGAGAAAATTATGGTCCGCTTATCCACCCGTTATGCTGCCCCGAACACAATGCGTAATACCCGCCCGTTAACGAACGATGAATTAATGCGTGTCGTGCCGAGCGCATTTTCGGTTGAAAAACATGAGTCACGCTCTGAACGCTACACCTGTATTCCGACCATTACTCTGCTGGATAAATTGCGCGAGGAAGGATTCGAGCCGTATTATGCCGGGCAGTCACGGGTACGCGATCCGGAACGCCGGGATTTTACCAAACACATGATTCGCCTGCGTCGCGGAAATAACGGCAGTGGGTCAGAGGTGCCGGAAATCGTTTTACTGAACAGCCATTATGGCTCCAGCAGTTATAAAATGATCCCCGGTATTTTCCGTCAGGTCTGCACAAATGGCCTGGTGTGCTGGAAATCGTTCGGCGAAATTAACGTGCCCCACAAAGGGGATATTGTTTCGCAGGTTATCGAGGGGGCATATGAGGTGCTGGGCGTGTTCGATGCCGTCACCGACAATATGGAGAAAATGAAAAGCATCCAGCTCGACAGCGCCGAACGTCGCCTGCTCGGCGCGATGGCGCTGGAATATAAATATGGCGAGGATAAATCGCCGGTCACCCCGGAGCAGATAATTCAGCCCCGCGCCTGGTATGACAAAGAAACCGATTTGTGGACGTCATTTAATATTGTGCAGGAGAATCTGATCAAAGGTGGCGTGCGTGGCAGAACGGCGAAAGGAAAACGAACCACGACGCGACCGGTGACCGGAATTGATGGCGACATCAAACTTAACCAGGCGCTGTGGAAAATGGCGGAAGAGTTTGCCCGGCTGAAAAGCTGAATAAAAAAACCCGGTTAACCGGGTTTTTTTACATCAGTCTTTCAGCGGCTCAGGCGTTATTTTTGCCGTCAGCTGCGTTTCTTCCTGCTGCACAGAACGCTGCGCCAGTATGGATTTTCTGGCCAGCAGAATGCGGTAAATATTTCTGATATCCCCGGCATAGGCCCGTCGCTGTTTGATCAGGTTTTTCGACGGCCCGGTATTATACATTCCCACGCTGTCCCAGTTTTTTCCGTATGACCTGAAGTTATGCGCAAGAACCCATCCGCCGGTGTAAACGCAGACGCA
>NZ_JACVTW010000063.1:0-6319 GCF_016624785.1 Kosakonia sp. S42
CGGTATACGCGTTTGGCATTGATCACCGCCATATCGTCAGTTTCTGATTGTTGCCCACACCCGACGATAACTATACGTTGGCAAATCGCCGATAACGGTATAGATACGGTCCAGCGCTTCAGTATCATCAGGCTGCGCCTGCGTCGACGATCCTGTCAGTTCTTCGACCGACGGGCCATGGCATGCAGCTGCGCACGTGACACCCGGAGGCAACGACTGACGAGGCTTATTCGCCATCCTCCGGCAACAAGGCCACGTGCGCTATCCACTTTTTTTGCCGGCCATATTCAACGGTTTCTTTCAGCAGCTCATTTTCCATGATTTTCTTGCCCGGCAGGCGCTGCAGCTCTTTAATTTGCTTCATCGCAGATGCCAGCTCTGACGCGGGTACAACCTGTTCACCAGCGGCAACGGCGGTAAGACTGCCTTCCCGATACTGCTTACGCCACAGGAACAGCTGGCTGGCGGCAACACCATGCTGACGGGCAAAGCGATACCGTCATTCCGGGTTCAAAGCTCTGCTGAACAATGGCGATTTTTTTCCTGAACGCTGCGCCGTCTGCGCTTCTCTGGACCTAAAACATCAATCATCCGGACTCCAACGACTAGTCTAAAAACTAATATTAAAACTATCAATAACTTAAGTGATACCAACTGTCTGGAGATTCATGGGGTCAGTTTACCGCCCACACTGATTGCTAATTTTGAGTTCTATGTCATTCTGCCCCGTCAGCTCTTTTTTCCCACCAACCTGTGCGATCGCCGAGCGGAGCTGATGCCAGGATTCAATACGATTTTGTGAGCGGTGACTGTTTCTTGCCATCTGCGGATTACGAAGATACCTGAGGATGTAAAGGCTGCGGATCAACTTATCAAATTCGAACAGTGCCTGCCCTGTCGTATTTTCTGTTGAATACGTGCACAATTTACGGATCAGTACACCCTGAGTGATTTCTTTTAGCCCCAGCGTGGCGACGATTTGGTCCAGGTGCGGTTTCTCTTCGAGAATAAATCTTATGATTTATTTGTCCCACCGGTTGGATCAGGCATTTTTTATAACGCACCGGGTCATCCGCACAAAACAGCTCTTTCAGCATATCTCCCACAGAGGTGAATCGGGGCCCAAAGCGCAGGCCGAACCAGTGAAGGATCGCGAAGTTGTACTGTGCATGTCTCCGGTTATTCAACAGATTCTCTTTCTGACGGCCATCTCTGAACGCATTTGTTCTTCCATCGCGTTATCAATGCGGAAAAAATAGACAACCATCGCCAGCAGCATATGAAGGATACCGGGGATCGCCGTAGAGAGTAATGTTATGCCGCCCAGCGACAGCGGTGTCTGATTATCGTGCCCGGCATGATATGAAATCACGCTCAGAGTCACGCTAATAATGACACCGGCAACGGCCCAGGCCAACTTCACGAAGAAGAGATTAAAGGCAAAGCTCATCCCGGATGCTCGCGTCCCAGATTTCCACTCACCGTAACTGTCGGCGAAGGCGACAAGGGTGAAATGCATGGGCAGTAAAAAGCCCAACACCACACAGCAGACAAAAACGAGAATCAGCCAGAAGGTGGTATATCCAGCAGGCACAAACCAAACGGCATAATGTGCCACGGCCAGCAAAATATTCACTGCAAAGTAGATTCTACGGATCTCGAAATAGCGTGTGAACCAGGTGACCAGCACGGATCCTGTTACACCGCCCAATGTTGCCAGACCAAAAAACAGGGAGGTATAGGTGGCGTCGCCATGTAAGACATAGGTAATAAAATAAAGTGCTGCACCGCCTTTGGTATTAAAAATGCTGATCAGAAGCAGCGACATAAAAAACGTCAAAATCAGCTGATCATTTTTACGAATGCTGCGCAGGCTGTCTTTTAAATTAAATGCATGTGTTGCCAGGGTATTGACGCGTTCTTTTACCCCGCCGTAGCAAACAAGAAACATCACCATCGCCGCCGTGGCCAGCACGGCCACGCCAAATTGATAGCCTTTCACCTGGTCGCCCTGGCCAAACCATGACACCATTACCGGCAGGCCGACCGAGACAATGAAACCTGCCACGCCGCACAGTACGAAACGATAAGACTGGCAAGAGATTAACTCCTGTGGGTTGGTGGTCAGTTTGGTGATGAGCGCACAGTACGGCACATTATTCAGCGAATAGAGCAACGACAGGCCGAAATAGGTCAACACGGCATAGAGGATTTTCCAGCCTGTGCCGATATCCGGTACTGTGAAGGTTAAAAATAAAATCAATCCTAAGGGGACCGCCGTCCACAGCAGGAAAGGGCGGAATTGCCCTTTGGCTGAACGGTTTCTGTCGGCAATAATCCCAATAACCGGATCGGAAATGGCGTCAATGACGCGCAGGACCAGAAATAGCGTTCCTACGATGGCCGGTGTCAGCCCAAATATATCGGTATAAAAGAAGGTGAGAAAGTTTGAGATTAAACCTGTAACAATCGTGCCGCCAGCGTCACCAAATCCATAGCTTATTTTTTCTCTTACGCTTAATGCGACACTGCCATTATTAACGGCAGCGGATGCCGGATTATCGGTAATATGAGCCATAGTTAACCTCAAAGGTCAGAAGAGTAAGTTCAGGTATTCCAGAACCGGGCTTGTGCTTTTAATGAACACTGGAATACTGTTCAGAGGAGTGGGAACAGAGATAAAACGACCACCGCTCAAGGCTTCACGGGAGTTCATGTCTATCCATGTCTCACCCCCTGGCAGCCACACCCGACGATTCTGTTGTGTTGCTGACATGACCGGGGCGACGAGAATATCGGGGCCAAACAGATACTGATCTTCCAGCGTCCAGCTCTGGGGCTGTGCGCTGTAGTGGTAGAACATCGGGCGCATCAGAGGCTCCCCGGTCAGGTGGGTATGGCGCATAAGTTCACGGAGATAAGGTTTGAGTTTATGACGTAAATCACTGAAATAGTTAAGGATAGCGAAGGTCTTTTCCCCAAAGCTCCAGAGCTCATTCCCGGCACCGGTATTGCACTGAGGGATGCCGTCACAGAAGGGGATTTCTGGTTCGGTTATCGGATCCCGGTGGCCGTGCATACGTAAGACCGGGCTGAATACCGCCCACTGGAACCAGCGAATGAGCAATTCATGAAATGCCGGATCATCGACATTGCCGCCATGAAAGCCACCAATGTCCGTTGTCCACCAGGCGATGCCGGAAAGTCCCATGCTGAGGCCTGCGCAAAGCTGATTACGCATGGCATCCCAGGAAGAGTGAATATCGCCGGACCAGACGAGCGCACCGTAACGCTGGCTGCCTGCCCAGGCGCAACGCACAAGATTGACCGGGTTTGCCTCACCTTCAGCGACTAACCCTTCATAAAATGCCTGGGTGTAATGCAGCGGGTAAATATTCCCTTTCTCAAGCGTATTGCCGATGTGATAACGGAAATTATCAAAATCATATACTCCATATTCTGGCTCGGCTTCGTCGAGCCAGAACATACGAATGCCTTTATCGAAATAATTTTTCCGGCATTTTTCCCATATGAATTTTCTGGCGTCAGGGTGGGTAACATCGATAAAACGGGAATTGCCGAGAAAATCAAAATTGATATTCAGTCCTTTCAGCGTATTTACCAGGTAGCCTTTTTCGTTCATCTCCGCATAATTTTCGCTGCGATAATCGACGGTTGGCCAGACGGATACCATCAGCTTCGTACCCATCGCGTTAAGTTCCTCGGTCATTGCTTGGGGATCAGGCCAATCTCTGCTGTCGAATTTCCAGTCGCCCTGAACCGGCCAGTGGAAAAAGTCGGCGACGATAACCGAGAGAGGGATCCCTCTTTTGTGATATTCCCTTGCGACGCTGAGCAGTTCATCCTGCGTGCGGTAGCGCAGTTTGGATTGCCATAAGCCCAGGGCGTAGTCTGGCATCTCGGGCGGGGTACCCGTGACGTGGGCATAACTGCGCAGAATACCTGCCGGAGACGAGCCGGCGGTGATCCAATAATCCATACAGGTGGCTGCCTGAGATGTCCAGCGGGTGACATTTAAGGCAAATGTCGCGTCGCCAATGGCCGGGTTGTTCCACAGAAACCCATAGCCCAAGCTGGACATCATAAAAGGCACTGATGCCTGTGAATTTCTCTGGGCCAGCTCAACGCTGCAGCCTTTCAGATTTAAAAACGGTTGCTGATACTGCCCCATACCGGCGATATGTTCGTCGGGCTCCGATTCAAATGACACAGTAATGCGCGAGGCATTGCCTGATAATGGCTTAAATTCGCGCCCGAAGATTTTCAGCGCGCTGATGTTTTCCGGATGTCTGCCACCTGCGGTCCAGAAGTGCTCACCGTTATCGCGTTGTCGCCACATCTCTTTAAGCAATAATTTACCTGCACTGTTTCTGAACTCCAGACGCCCCTGAATATCAACGCGGGCAGAAATATCTCCATTAATGATGGTGATATCAGTGTCTGATTCAAGGAATCTGGCCTGTGGTGAATTAACATCGAGTAACGCAGATAAGGGAGCATGGTCAATATCTTCGGTATAACCGGCTAATACTCGCAGCCCATCATCGCCCCATGGGATGATGTGCAGCGCCATACCATTGTAGTGCCACTTTAGCATGTTGCTTTCAATCTTAAGTGAGTCAATATAATGCATGTTATATCCTTTGTTTATGTATTCCGTAAACGTTTACAGTTTTCTATAAATAATGTAATACGTTTAATTTAGAAAGTGGGGAAGGCTGAAAATTTCATGTTCTGTGATCGGGTAACCATTTTATGGCCCGGTTAGCATATACGTTTATCTTTAAGAAGACTGTCTGGTATACTTCCAGCAATTAAAATATTTTTGTTAATATATTTAGCGTTTTTATCCATACAGGGAATGCAATGAACATCACTGAGTTGGCAAAAATTCTTGGAGTTTCAATTGCTACAGTATCACGGGCTTTGAATGACCATCCTGAGGTAAGCGCCAAAACGCGGAAGCGGGTCAGAGAGGCCGCTATCAAGTATGATTACAATCCCAACGCTGCGGGGCGGGGTTTGCGCAGCGGCAAGTCGTATTCAACGGTACTGTTACTCCCGCCGGGGGATGCGGATAACTTTTATACCGCATCGTTTTTCATGCGCATTGCTGCGCAAATGCAGTATGACCTCAATGCCAATGGAATCGACACCTTTATCCACTTATTTTCTACCCAGGAAGAAGAACTGAACTGGATTAATAATATAATAACCCGGCAAAAAGTGGATGCGCTAATATTAACCGGGACGCAGGTGAATGACCGCAGAATTTATTTTCTGCAAAATTCGGGTTTCCCCTTCATTACCTTCGGGCGAAGTCATGTGCACCAGAAAAATTACAGTTCTGTCGATTTTAATTTTGAAGGTGTTGTAGCGGATTCGATTTCCCGCGCCTGTAAAAAGGGACATCAGCGCGTGGGGTTAGTGACGCTGGGCAACGACAGTATGCAGGGCAAAATTGTTTATGACGCCTGGCAACGGGAAACCTCGCGATTGAAACTCTCCTCTAACCCGGCGCTGGTTTTTTGGGGGGAAATCAGCGAAAAGTCCGGCTTTGACGCGATGCATTATTTCCATTCCCTGGGCGACGATGCACCGGATTACATTCTCTGTATCTCAGATTTGCAGACCGTCGGCGCCAGCTTTTATGCCGGGGCATCAGGTTTCCGCCGCCCGCTTGGTGCCGCTGTGTTCAGCAGCGATATTCCCGCCTTTCTCGATACCCGCCCGGAAGGGTATGACGTCCCTTACAAGCAGGTGGGAAAAGCGCTGGCGAGCCTGGTACTGGAGTCGCTGGAAAAACAGGCTTCCCGGGACATACTGTGCGATCTGAACTTTAATTCCTGCAAGATGCATAGTGTAAAGATTGGGGAGTCGGATATCTAAGATTTCAAAATTTTACGTTATATCGCAAGTTTGGTCAGTGATACGGTTAACAGGCGATTTCCAGCACGGCCACAATTTTGATTATTCATTCCAGGTGGCCGGGATTGGCAGTAGGGCTGCAGCAGTGGTGCGGTGAGATACCGTGCATCTGTGTAGCCTTACCAGAAACCGGGCTGTGGTGAGCTGAAGCGCAATGCCAAGCCGGTTATGACTGCCCCGGCGCTGATTAACAAAATCCAGATCACAAATATCTCGCCAACTGGACGTCATTTGGCTCCGCGGCATAACGCCCATAGTTCTGAATTTGGCTGTCGGTGAGAAAATCAGTGCTCATCGGTGAATACCTTCGCGACCCATTTAGATTAGCCCCATAGATCACCAGACACTTCGCCTCTCTTAAAATAAGAGG
>NZ_JACVTW010000064.1:0-5904 GCF_016624785.1 Kosakonia sp. S42
ACCCTGAAACCGGGCATTATACATCATATTCAACCAATTAGAGGCATTACCGTTAATACATTGGCAAAATATTGCTTACAGTGGTTTTCGGTGATCTCATGCAGTGTATTTTTAGTTTCATCGGCTCAATGCCGGATTGGGAGCACGAAATAATGATCTGCCCTTTAATGCATACGCTTGGGCTCAATGGTGCTGGAGCAATGCCGGAACTCATGTTTTGGGGAACTGGCTGCTAGGCTGTGTCTCTTAATTAAAATAGTCGGATGCAGCCAATTTCACCATTGACAGATAATTCCTCGCCGTTTTGTCATAGCCTGTTGCGGGTATTCTTTCAGGCGGTCAAAGCACCGTTCAGGAGGGTCAGTTTGGGAAACGGAGCCCTTAATTTGTGGATTTTGACCAATCTCACAAATAATAATTTTATATGGTTGATGTTAACTTGATCATTTGACTGGTCAAGTGGCGTTGCTTATGTTTAAAGCACTTTATTACCTGTTTCGGGAGCAAGAAACATGGGGATTATTCGTACCTTAAACGGCGATATTGCTGCTAATCAGCTGGGCGTAACCTACAGCCACGACCATGTCTACTGTATTCCACCATATTGGGCGGAGCGTCAGAATGACGATTTTTTACTGGACGACCCGCAGGCCTCGGAGCGTGAATTATGCGATTTTCGTCGAGCGGGAGGCGCTGCCATCTACGACGCCACCGCCCCAGATTATGGTCGCTATGCGTCAGCCGTCGCCAAGATGGCCCAGCGTCAGCAGTTGCACATAATCGCCACCGCTGGTTTTAACAAAGGTTTTCTGTGGAGCAGTCAGCGTCCGGGCCTGACGCAAACTTTTGCCGAATGGATTGAAAATTCAGAGATTGATGAGCTGGTTGAACACGTTTGCCGTGAAGTAAACGAGGGAATAGAAGGCACTTCGCATCGGGCTGGAGTTGTGAAGTGTGGTACTGGTTACAACACTATTTCTCCTCTGGAACAAAAAACCATGGAGGTTATCGTTCGCGCTCACCAGTGTACGGGAGCTCCGATGCACAGCCATACCGAGATGGGGACGATGGGATTAGAACAGGCACAGATCTTTAAAAAATTGGGGCTTGATTTGTCCCACTTATGCTTTGCCCATATGGATCGCAATCCCGATCCATGGTTGCACCGTCAGATCGCCAACACCGGGGCGTTTCTCTCTTTTGACGGTATCAGCCGCATCAAATATCACCCTGAACACATCCGCACTCAGGCCATTCTGGCGTTATGCCAGCGGGGTTACCAAAAACAAATCTTAATCGGCGGAGATTTTGCACGTAAATCGATGAGCGCGCATTACGGCAAAGGGGGGCTGGGGCTGAAGTTCATCCTTAGCGACTGGCGACCAAGATTCATTGAAGAGGCGCGGGAGGCCGGGTTTGACGGCGAAGCATTACTGCATGATTTCTTTGTCGAAAATCCGGCGCGTCACTTCGCCTTTGGTTAAGGAATCGTGATGAAACTTCACCATTTAAATGAACATGAGGCCGGGCGAGCGCTACAAAAGGCGCAGATTGCATTGCTACCGCTTGGTGCGGTCGAGCCACACGGTGATCATCTGCCGCTGGATACCGACAACCTGCTGGCCGAGCGCTTTTGCGCGCGGCTTGATGAGCAATTGGGTGAATGCGCGCTGAGCCTGCCCGTTATTTCTTACAGCCAGGTGTGGTCGCTGCGTGGGCACGCGGGCGCCATCGATATCGGCAATGAACGACTGACGTCGATGCTGGTGTCGCTGGCGGAGAATATGGCCAGCTACGGCATTACTACCACGGCAGTGATCAATGCGCATTACGGTAATTTTGACGCCATTAAAACGGCTTCCCGCCAGCTTAAGGAGAAAAGCATTACGCTGCTCAGCTACAGTTGGGCGGGTATGGAGCAGGAGGTGCAAAAACGGCAAAACTCGGCGGTGGCTTATCCCGGCTATATGCATGCCGACGAGGTAGAAACCTCGCTGATGCTGGCGCTGGCTCCGGAGTTCGTCACCATGGCGAACGCCCGTGCGCACTATCCGGTGTTTCCGCAGAATTTCCGTTATCAACCAATACGCTGGACCGAATTTTCTGATTACGCCGTGATGGGAGACCCCACCAAAGCTAGCGAAGAGAAAGGCAACTCCTTCGTTCAGCAGGCGCTAGAGACAACGCTGGCCTCAATCCGTCACCACTTGATGCAAGGAGCCACCGATGATCGAAAGTCAATCGATAAACGTTGATTACCCGGCCCGCAGCCCGGAGGAGGCAATCCGCGAAGCGGGGAACGCGCTCTGCCGCGCGGGAGCCTGTAGCCCGCAGTACGTTCAGGCAATGGTCGATAGCTACCATGAACTTGGACCTTATTTTGTCATCGCGCCGGGGCTGGCGCTGGCGCATGCCCGCCCCGAACAGGGGGCAATTAAGGCGCAAATCAGCGCTGTCAGGTTGCGGGGGCCTCTGGCGTTTGGTCTCGTGGAAAACGACCCAGTGCAGGTGGTGCTGGGGCTTTCGGCAACCAGCAGTGATGCGCATATCCATCTTATCCAACATATCGTGACCGTACTGAGCGATGAAAATAACCTGCATACCCTGATGCATTCTCACGATCCTGAACAACTTTATCGGCTGTTAGCCAGAACATCGTAGGCCGCTTTCAGCGTTTAGATTGATTAACACGGAGTGAATAGCGATGAAAATTATGACAGTCTGTGGTTTAGGTATGGGCTCCAGCCTGATTTTAAAAATGAACGTTGAAGCGGTGTTAAGGCAACATGGTATTCAGGCATCCGTTGAACACATGGATGTCTCATCCGCTGCTTCGGTCAACGCCGATGTGGTGATCACCAATGCGGAACTGGTCGACAATCTAAAACATCTGTCCTGTCCAGTGGTGGTGGTGAACAACTATATCGATAACGCAGAAATTACGACGGCGCTTGCGCAAGCGAAGATCCTGTCTCCAGGAGAGTCGTCATGAGCGAATTTCTTGGCGTGCTGCGCTGGATAACCATCAATATATTTGGTGAAGCCTCGATTTTAATTGGCCTGATTGTCTTGTTGGGCCTGGTGCTGCAAAAGAAATCCTTAGCAGACATTATTTCCGGCACCCTGAAAGGCATTCTGGGCTTTCTGATTATCGGTGCGGGAGCGGGGATTATCGTTTCCGCGCTGCTGACATTTCAGCCTATCTGGACCGAAGTCTTCGGCCTTAGCTCAATAAACCTGACTAATATTATCGGTCAGACGCGCTTTAGCGAACGTTACGGAAGCAGCGTGACGTTCGCTATTGCCGGGGGATTCGCCATCAACCTGCTGCTGGCCCGGCTGACGCATTTTAAATACATCTATCTGACCGGACACATGATGTTCTGGACCACGATGATTTTTGCCGGGGTGATGGTGAATACCGCACCCGGCATCTCAGCGGTGCAACTGACGCTGATGCTAACGATCATTATGGGTCTGTACTGGACCTTGCAACCCGCGCTAGTCCAGCCGTGGGTGCGAAAAATTACCGACAACGACAACGTGGCGCTGGGGCATACTTCGGCTTCAGTCGCTTTGTTGGGAGCAATTTTCGGGCAGATATTCGCCCGCAATAAAATCAGCTCCGAGGATATCAAAGTCCCGAAAAAGCTCGGTTTTCTACGTGATTCCAACGTAGTAACGGCGTTGACCATGGCGCTACTGTTCTTTATCGGCACCTTTATTTTGCAAATAAAAGGCACGCTAAAAGCCGCTGAAATTCTTGCTCAATCCGGCGACCTGAGCTTCTACATTTACGCCCTGAAACAATCGCTGATGTTTACCGGCGGCATTGCCGTAGTGCTTCTCGGCGTGCGGATGTTTATTGGCGAAATGGTACCGGCGTTTAACGGCATCGGTTCGCGGCTGGTCCCCGGCGCAAAACCCGCGCTGGACTGCCCTATTCTGTTTAACTTTGCGCCAAACGCGGTGGTACTGGGCTTTGTCGGCGCGTTTGTTGGTTCGCTGCTGTGGTTGACCCTGATTGGCCGCTACACCGGCTATGTGTTTATTCCCAGCATGATTGTGATTTTCTTCCACGCCGGAACGGCAGGCGTTTTCGGCAACATTACCGGCGGCTATAAAGGTGCGCTTCTGGCGGGATTTATCACCTCGACCGTGGTTGCATGGGGGCAGTATTTCTGCGTCACGGGTTTTATCAACAACACGATTTCCGATACCGCATTGTGGGCCGGCGACAGCGACATGTTCGTGCTCGCACCGTTCATTCATCTTTTGACCCGATTGCTGACGTTCTGATATCAGGAGGAAGTCTATGAGTCAGGCACTGAAACAATATTACTGGCAGATCCGCCAAAAGCTGGCTTTTCTTGAGCAGCGCCCCGAGGCGTTAACCCAGGCAGCGGAAATCATGGCCCAAAGCATTCTGGCGCAGCGTAATATCTTCGTTTTTGGTGCCAGTCACGCCGGGATCCTGGCGGAGGAGATGAGTTATCGGGCAGGTGGTCTGGCCATTATCAATCCGCTTTTTATCCCCGCGTTGATGCTTAACGTCAGGCCATTAACCCTCACCAGCGCGGTGGAAAATGTGGAAAATCTGGGACGGGTGCTGGTTGAGCAGTCGCCGCTGCGCGCAGGTGATACGCTGCTGATTCACTCTGTCTCCGGGCGAAACGCGATTACGATTGATGTCGCGCTGGCGGCGAAGGTCTGTGGGGCAAAGGTTATCGCCATTACCAGTCTCGCGACGGCGGCGCGGGTGACGTCGCGCCACTCCAGCGGCAAGCTGTTGGTCGATATTGCCGACATCACCATCGATAACCACTGCGAGTATGGCGATGCAGCCGTTAGCCTGCCAGGCTTGGCGCAAAAAGCCGCGCCGCTCTCCACCATTATGGGCGCGGCCATTGCTAACAGTCTGGTATTATTTATTTGCGAAATCATGCTGGAAAATGAGCGCACGCCGCCTATTCTCGCCAGCGCAAACATAGACGGCAATCAGGAGATAAATCAGGATATACTGAGCGCATACAGGAGCCAGATACACTACCTCTGATGGAGCACAGTATGTTTGAGTCGGATGGACTCCCTCTCTATTTAAGGATAAAAGACGTTATCCTGCAGCGGATCCTCTCTTTTACCTATGACGATAAACTTCCCGGTGAGCTGTTGCTAGCCGGGGAGTTTAAGGTTGCACGCGGTACTATTAAGCAGGCGATTGATTCGCTGGCCAGCATTGGCATGGTGTATCGGGAGCAGGGGAAAGGGACGTTTATCAACCGCAATGCGTTGCAAAAGTACTACACCGACCTCCCTGACGTACTGACAACCTTTGATGGAGCCGTCACGGTTGAGGTGGAAGTGCTGTCGCTAATTTCGACGATGGCCGACCGCCAGGTGGCGGAGCTGATGGGGCTGGATTTAGGTAGCCAGCTGATGCGTCTGGAGCGGTTATTAGTGCAGGGGGAACGACCGGTCGGTCACGTTCTTACCTGGTTAAATGGCCGTATTTACAATGATTTGAGCCACGTTGACGGTAGTCGGTCGCTGTATAAGCAACTGAGGGAAACGTTCGGCTACTCGCCAGCTAACGCCACGGAACGCTATACGCCGGTTTGCTGCGATACCCGCACGGCGGGATTATTAAATATTGAACCCGGTCGCCCTCTGTTTCGCATTGAACGTGTCGCTCGCGATCTGGATGACGTGGTGCTTGAATACAGTGTCACTTATACCCTGGATGCCAGCCTGTCGCTACAGATAGCGACCAGCCAGAGCAGCGTGAACCAACAGTGGAACTGTACGATTGATAAGGGGCGTTAATTGTATGAACCGGGCACATAGGTAACACTTTAAACCGGGCACATGGGTAACAGGTTATAACGGTACGGTAAACAGCTGACG
>NZ_JACVTW010000065.1:0-5663 GCF_016624785.1 Kosakonia sp. S42
CGTCAGCTGTTTACCGTACCGTTATAACCTGTTACCCATGTGCCCGGTTTATACAACAATAGCCCCCTTACAGGGGGCATTCTCGAAAGCCACTTTCTAAGAAGGTGGTCTTTACTATGAGACCTGTTAAACGGTATTATGAGGTGTCATATGCCCAGCATCATCATAAGTGAACTACAGTCAGCGCAGGGAATGGTTTTCCGGTTGCAATTCTGAATCGCAACCAGCCCGCTTTTTATTGTGTCCCGGCGGATTGTAGTGCGCCCCTAAAGTTAGACACCGGATCGAAAACTGAGGGCGCATGGCAAAATTTTCATTGGAATTCAAAAAGAAGGTATCAGAAAAGTACCTAGAGGACGAACTGAGTCTGAAATCTGTCGCCAGGATGTACGGCATCAACCCCTGCACGGTAAGAAAATGGGCTTATGCCTACTGGGAGCATGGAATAGGCGTACTTACGAATAAAAAGGGGCGCTACTCTGCTGATTTCAAACTTACAGTAGTAAAAGAAATCGTGGATGACTGTTTTCTGTTCGTGAAACTGCGCTAAAACATGGGATACCAGACCTTGGTACTGTATGCACCTGGCTTGAAAAATATAGAAAATATGGCAAGGATGCTTTCATTCGAAAAAATACAAAGATTATTCCTGTGCCAGATAAAAATGTCATTCCGGCCACACCATTACCAGCATTAACCGAAGATGAGCGAGAGGAACTTGAACAACTCAGGGTCGAGAATGTCTACTTAAAAAAGCGCAAGGCCTTGGTTTAGCAGAAAAAATGCTCAGCGCCCAGAAAAAAGTGAGCATTATTAATGAACTAAAGAAAAAATAACCATTATCCCGATTGTTAATTGTTGCTGGGCTGCCCCGGAGCACATTCTACTATCATGTCAAACGTCTTACAGCTCCGGACAGGTATCAGTCTGCCAGAGCACTTGTGCTGAAAATTTATCACCAGCACAAAGGTCGCTATGGTTACAGACGTATCAGGCTGACATGTCATAACGAGGGGGTTTTACTTAATGGTAAAACCGTCAGAAAATTAATGAAGAAACTGGGTATTAGCAGCCTGATCCGCGTCAAAAAGTATCGTTCATATAAAGGAGAGCAAGGGCGAATTTGCGATAATCTCCTGAAACGTCAGTTTGATGCAGAACACCCCAACGAAAAGTGAGTCACAGATGTCACTGAGTTTAAAGTGAATGGCAAGAAGCTGTATTTGTCGCCCATCATGGACTTTATAATGGCGAAATTATTGCCTATAACCTCGCTACCCGCCCTTTACCTTCATATGCTTATGGATGCGCTGAAACAGTTGCCGAAAGATGAACATCTAATATTGCGCAGCGACCAAGGCTGGCAATATCAGATGTCACGGTGGCAGCGATGGTTAAAGGATAGTGGCATCGTCCAGAGTATGTCTCGCCGGGAAAATTGCCTGGATAATGCGGTCATAGAGATCTTTTTGGGACCTTGAAATCAGAATGTTATTACCTTAATGAATATAAAAATGTGGATGACTTAAAGCGAGATCTCGTTGGTTACATTGATTATTATAACCAATTGAGGATAAAGGAAAAACTTGGCGGTCTTAGCCCAATACAATATCGATTGAGTCAGACTGCATAAGTTGTCCAATATCTGGGGCGCAGTTTAGAGCTGTATGAAAAATGTTCGATGTCCTAGATGACAAGAAACTGGTGAAACTGGTAACCGAACGCAGCCATGGATCTGGATAGTTATCTATGAACTTATGTAGCCCCCTGAAACACCGGACAGTGGCTGTATCTCCAGATAAGAGATAGGCTTGAATATATATCTAACACTAATGCCAGTTTTGAGATGACCGGGATCCTTTTAGGGCAAGGAGTTCGTAAGCGTAAGACTCCTCAGGAGAAAATCGCCATTCAGGCATGAATGTCTCCCATGTCGCACGCCTGCACGGTATTCAACCCAGCTTGTTGTTCAAGTGGAAGAGCAATATCAGGAAGGCAGTCCACCGCCGTAGCGGCCGGAGAGGAAGTCGTTCCTGAAATCACACGGTCTGGAAGGCAGCATGAGTCGTCGCGGTAACTGCCACGACAACGCGGTTGCGGAAAGCTTTTTCCAGCTACTGAAGAGCGAACGGATAAAGAAAAAGATCTACGGAACGCGGGAAGAAGTCCGCAGCGATGTTTTTGATTACATCGAAATGTTTTATAACTGTAGGCGTCGGCATGGTTCAAGTAATCAGATGCCACCGGCTGAATATGAAAACCAGTATTATCAACGGCTCTAAAGTGTCTAGATTATCCGTGGCTATTCAGATTGCTACCCTGTCGATTAAAAAAAATATTATCATCCATAGAATTTTTGATGTGTCTTTTGAACCAATCTGCCATGGTCTTTTCACTAACATAAAATGACCTGATATCTATACCATAGCGTTTGTTATTTTCTTTGATGTAGGCATTTATTTTTTCCGAAATAATATATGATGATGTTGTCATCTTTCTGTAATTATTAGCGCCATCTATTTCATGTCCATCGCTTTTCTCCATGTAAAAATCATTGATTTACATGAAAAAATCAGGCTAAATGTTTAACTGTTTCTTTGATTTTACAATATAATCGATACAGAATCTGGCTGATTTCTCAACCTCATTGCTCACGGCTGCATGTCGCCGGCACAGTGCCTATTACCGCCATTTTTCTTCTTATTCGGTCCCGGTACGCAGCGCAGGAGCTGTGCGCCACCCACCACATCAGATCAATCAGCGGCGCACCGTAGGCGCATGCAATCGAAATAGGCTGTCTAATTGATTTTATTGACGTAAGTTCCGTACTATAACGCCGGCGCTGATAGTCAAATCATGAGGAGAATGCTTTACAAACTGAATTAACAATGCTCAGATCTGTTTGACCGGCCAGCGACAGCTCTGATCGAACGGTAGAGATCTGAGGTCTTCAATACCATACAGAGTAAGCCAGTTATTCCACCGGTCAATTGGCGAACGAGCGCCGCAAAGCATTCTGGCGACATCACTCGCTTGCCCGGTGCCACACAGAATGGCGGTCAGCCCGCAGACATAATTCCTGTACACGCTTTATAAATAGTTTTCTTCATCAAGCGTCGTTCGACTGGGTATCGATACATGTCCGTACATGGTTCAGTCCGGTTGGTTATTTGGAATACCAGCTACTTATGGGATTGCCCAAATCCGACCGAATTCTCTTCAGATTAAAGGTACATTGGGTTAACCGACGGGCTTTGACGGTCAGGAAACTAACTTAATTTTGAGAATCGTTGAGTCAGATAGTTTGAAGTGGTATTCATAGATGACACCATGCTGCTCAGGCGAGTAAATTGAGTTTTATAACGCGCCATTGTTGTCGCAATATCATATGTTACCGCCTGCACGCGACCGTCCAGCGTCTTCAGTGATTTGTTTATCCCATCTTGGGCCGCCTGTACCACGCCTTTTGAATCCAGCATTTTTGTCAGCATGTTGCTGACTTGCGTGGCAAAGCCGGTGGTTTTGCCGTCCCCGGACAATAGCGCCGTAACGCCACCCGGTTTATCATCCAGCGCTTTATTAAGTTTCGCCGAGTCAACGGTCAGTCTGCCGTTAACGTCCTGTGTCACGCCAATCTGCGACAGCGTGCTGAACGCGCTGCCGCTCTGGGGAGTAGACAGGGCTGTCTGAAGGCGCGTCTGAATATTTCGTAGCGTTCCGTCCCCGGCCAGCGCCCCATTCGTGCTGTCTTGTGCACTGCTGCCCTGCTTAACTACGGTAAATTTTGCTTGAGACGCAATTGTTGTCTGAAGGGAATTGTAAGCATCCACATAGTCCTGAACCAGCTTGAACATTGGCGCATTGTTTTTTTCGACGATAAGTATCTCCGGCTGACTGGTTTTTGCGTTCAGCTTCAGAGTTATGCCCTCTGGTCCGTCGGTAATGTTATTACTGCCCCTGATAATATTTACACCGTTCACGCTGAAAACTGCATCCTGTGCCGGCATCTTCTGCACCATGCCGTTTGCGCTGTTTGCAGGGTTACCATCATAGCTCAAGAATGAGGCAAGCTTCGCGTCCGTGCTGCTCACTGTCATACTGTTTTCCGTACCAGTATCACGCGAAGTCAAGGACAGATAGTATGTATTATTGTCGGATTTAATGATGCTGGCCGTTACACCTCCTTGGGCCTTGTTGATGGCCTCGCGAATGGCAGAAAGGCTGGTCTGGTCTTTATCGAGCGCGACGACAAGCGGTTTTTTCTGTCCAGGCTGAGTAATGATAAGGGTACGGGAGGTCTGAGATGTGTCACCCAAATCCTCGGTGCTGCTTCTGACCGCTTTTGAGAGCAGAGTCTGTGCCTTCGCCAACTGCGATATCTCAACGGCGTAATTACCTGGGTTGGCTCCATTCGCCAAGGTTGCGGTGAAAGCCGTGTTATTGCTAGTAACTTTGCTTGTCGACACCGACGCCGAATCTTTAAGAGCATTCGCTGCCGCTTGCAATTTGCCCAGAGCTGTCTGCATAATTCCCCATGAGGTCAGCTTCGCTTTGTAGGACGATTGCTGTTTAGCCAGCGGCGTAAGCCGCGTCTGTTCTGATTTTTCAATCTGGCTGTACAGTGAGTTGAGGTCCAGGTTCGTCCCTGCACCTAGTGAGTTGATGCTGGTCATATTTTTACTCCTGTTATGAAATTATTAACGCCTGAGAGTAAATATCGGCATCAAACTGAAAAACCTTACAGTCAATAATCAACCAGAACCGGTAGCTACCCCGGAACAAAACGAAAATTTATTTCAATATAATTCCGTCAAGTAACCGTTTCGGGTATTCACACTAATTGGTTAAAGACACAACAAATGGACCATGCACTTGGAGTCATTGAGACGGATCTTTGCTCAGCAAGGCATTGTTCTATTACCACGTGCAGTATGCGCAGGGTATTCATTTCAACGCTTACTGATCCCCAGCAATTTTATCTTACTGCAAGCTCCTGTTTGTACTGACACTAGTACTATTTAAGTTGCGAGCTTTATGCCAGAACGGGCTAATGCATTATTTCATCGAGGCAAGCTCAGTTGTAATCATGCGTTGAGAGATCGCTGATGACGTTATGAATACTGAACAGCGCTTTACTACTCTGGTTTGCGCTTGCGATCTTGCCGGTTCTCTGGATGGCGGGTGATGACATGCGGTTGCGCACGTGGGACACGGAAGCAATGGCTGACAAAGCTTATCGCCATCCTTCCGATAACATGGGCACGTGCGTTATCCACTTTTTTTGTCGTCCATACTCAATCGCCTCTTTCCGCAACTCATTTTCCATGATTTTCCTGCCCATCAGACACTGTAGTTCTTTTATTTGCTTTATTGCGAAAACAAGACCCACGCGGGTATGACCGTGCGGCTGTGGCAGTGAGATTGCCTCATGGTATCGCTTAAGCCACAGGAAAAGCTGACTGGCAGCCAGTCGTGCTGACGAGCAATAGCGACACCTTCCAAAGTTCTGCAGAACAATGGGGATTTTCTCCTGAACTCTGCGCCATCTGTGCTGTTCTGGACCTGAAATGTCAATCATCCTGACTCCAGCGACTGATTTAGAAACCAGTATCGTGACCCTGACCCGAAATCCTGTGCCATCCAGAAACAGAATGCCGGCATAA
>NZ_JACVTW010000066.1:0-4633 GCF_016624785.1 Kosakonia sp. S42
TGTCACCCATGTGACCGGTCAGATCTGTAACCCATGTGACCGGTTCATACATTGTTACCTTCCTGTTTCTACTCTAGCAATTCCATCTGCTGTTCATGCGTTTGTTCCGTTTTCTCATGATGTCGCACATATCGTCTGATGATCTCTTCATTTACCCCTACCGTATCGACAAAGCATACACATGACCAAAAATGGTTTCCCCATAACTTTTTTCTTATGTGAGGGAAACGATTGTAGAGTCTGATGGCGCTACGCCCTTTCAGATGCCCCATCAAGGTCGATATCGAGATTTTTGGCGGGACAATCACCACCAGATGTACATGATCTGGCTGAACATTTAACTCCAGAACCTCACAATCTTTCATTCCGCAGAGAATGTAGATTGTCCTGTAAAGTTCCTTGCTCAGCTTATCTTTCAGGTGATCTTACCCACGTAATGTGGACACGGTCCTAAGCGAGATTCAGGTTTTCAATTGCTCAGGGCTGAGACCGCCGCACGCACTGTGGCGACGCCAACGATTGTAATCACACTCAATATAATTAAACACCGTCATCCGCATTATTTCCCGGCTGCCAAAGCACTCTCCGTGGATACATTCCACTTTCAGCGAGTGAAAGAAGCTTTCCACGCAAGCATTGTCATAACAGCAACCTTTGGCACTCATGCTCCCGTGCAGATTATGCCGTTTCAGTAAGGTCTGATAATCCGATGACAGTACTGCCCACCACGATCCGTGTGAACAATGACATTTCCCGGGCACTTACGCCGCCAGAGCGCCATTTACAGCGCATCACAGGCCAGTTGCGCTGTCATGCGCGACGACATAGACAAGCCAGTGACGGAACGCGACCACAGATCGATGACCACCGCCAGGTACAGCCAGCCTTCGTCCGTGCGCAGATACGTAATGTCACCCGCCCACTCTGGTTCGGGCCGCCGGCCCTGAAGTCTTGTTTCAACAGATTTTCTGACACGGGTAAACCGTGCCCGCGGTAACTGACCGGGCTGAACCTCCGTGCGGCTTTCGCTTTTAGCTCCTGACGACGCAGACTGGCAGCAATGGTTTTGATGTTTTACTCCGGCAGTTCGTTTGCCAGACGAGGCGCTCCATAACGCTGTTTTGCTTCTGTGAAGGCCTTACGGACCGCCGCATCACAGATGAGGAGGAACTGCTGACGCGGACTTTGCTGATGGTGGCGCAGACACCAGGCATACCAGTTGCTGCGGGCTATCCGGAGCACGCGACACATCGCTTTGATACTGAACTCAGCCTGATGATTTTCGATGAATACATACTTCATTTCAGGCGCTTCGCGAAGTATGTCGCGGTCTTCTGGATAATGGACAGCTCCTCTGCCTGCTCCGCCAGTTGCCGCTTAAGGCGGGCAATTTCAACCGCCATTTCCTGCTCACTTTCGGAAGAGGAATGTGCATTTTTCAGCTTGCTGCGCCAGGCATAAAGCTGCGATTCATACAGGCTGAGTTCGCGGGCCGCGGCGGCCACACCGATACGCTCAGCAAGCTTCAGGGCTTCGTTGCGAAATTCAGGCGTATGTTGCTTATGGTGCTTTTTGCTGGTTGATACTGGTTTAGTCATGAGTCACCTCTGGTTGAGAGTTTACTCACTTAGTCCCGTGTCCACTATTCGCGGGTAGGATCCTGAATCGATACTTTGGCGTCCAGACTTGTGGTATTTGCAACGCAAATATACATGTGATGAACTCCTGTAAAGCTCCATATCGGTCTGTCTCCTTTTATTTGTGGTGAGTAAGCAGAGATATTCCGACATGGGCATTCTTCAGGCTATAGCCTTACAGGATCAATCACCACCTCCCTGGGAGGTGGTTTAGGGATGACAATAAAAAAGGCCTGTTAACAGGCTTTTTTATTTGCAGCGCGGCCCTCGATTTCTGGGCGCTGGACTCAATGCCTATGTTTTCGGCCTTTCGGGAGATATGAATAGTGTCAATATATTATTTAAAAGTACAATTTTTTATGAAAAATCTGTTTTTGTTGTACATTTATATTTTTAATGTATTATCCTCTTGTTTGACAAGCCATAATGGCAATGAATCTCTTTCGAGGAATAACAATGAAACGCGATTACGGTGGTGTTGGTACGATAGCTTTGAGAGCCAGCTCTTTGCTGCAAGCCATGAGCCGGGAAATTGAAGCGCAGCGTAAGGAATTTAATCTGACTGAGTATCATCAGACTTATACTCGCAATGCGGTGGCGAAGTTACCAAAACTAAGCCGCCGTATCGTCGAGCAGGCTATGAAAGAAATGGAAGAAAATGGATATGACTTCAATAAAAAACAGGTCGGAAACGTCGAGCAATACGCATTGACGATACAGAATGTTATTGATATTTATGCCCACCGTAAAATTCCAAGATACAGGGATTCACACAAAGAGCCATACGTTATATTCATCGTTAACCTTAAAGGTGGAGTGTCAAAGACAGTAAGCACTGTAACGCTGGCTCATGCAATGCGCGTTCACCAGGATTTGCTCCGCCATGATTTGCGTATCCTGGTCATTGACCTGGATCCACAGGCATCAAGTACAATGTTCCTTGACCATACTCACAGTATTGGTTTAGTGCTTGAAACCGCTGCGCAGGCCATGCTGAACGATCTCGACTCAGAGACATTGCGTGAAGTGGTCATCCGGCCAACTATCATTCCTGGTGTGGATGTTATTCCAGCATCCATCGATGATGGTTTTGTGGCCAGCCAATGGGATTCACTGGTCGCCGAACATTTACCTGGAATTAAACCATCTGAGGTCCTCAGAAAAAAAATTATCGGACGCGTGGCAAATGATTACGATTTTATTTTTATCGATACAGGTCCTCACCTCGATCCTTTCCTACTGAATGGACTGGCAGCGAGTGATTTGCTGTTAACCCCTACCCCACCCGCTCAGGTAGATTTCCATTCAACACTTAAATACCTGACCCGCTTACCGGAAATGCTTGAACGGTTAGAAGAGGAAGGTATTGAACCTCGCCTGAGCGCGAATATTGGATTTATGTCGAAAATGACGGGCAAGCGTGACCATGAAACGTCGCATAGCCTGGCGAGGGAAGTGTACGCAAGTAGTATTCTTGACTCTTCATTGCCACGTCTGGATGGTTTTGAACGCTGTGGCGAATCATTTGATACGATTATTAGCGCTAACCCCATGTCTTACCCCGGTAGCGCCGAGGCGCTCAAGAAAGCCCGCACTGAAGCAGAACGCTTTACAAAAGCGGTTTTTGACCGAATCGAATTCATCAGAGGAACTGCCGAATGAAAAGTGTTATAGCTCGCGGACGCGTACTAGGTAACAATAACTCTGAGTTTGCGCGCATGCTCAATGGCGAAGGGAATGTCAGAATCTTTACCTTAAAATCAGGTAAGCAGGTCAAGTTTATTAGCACCATCGTGTTAGCCGGTGATATTGAGTCGAAGACGTTCGTTGACCCGACAGTCAATGGACGTGATCAGACTATGCTCACGCCGGAATCCGTGAGTGATATTTCCCGTACCATTAAGCTGCAACAATTTTTCCCTGCAACCGGGCGCGAAGTTAATGGGCGAATTGAAATATTAGATGGTACTCGTCGCCGGGCAGCATGCATCTTTAATCAGACAAAATTTGAGATACTGGTAACGAAAGATGAGATCAGTATCGCTGATGCCCGTCAGCTTGCAATTGATATTCAGACCGCGCGGGAACACAGTTTGCGCGAACTTGGTAAACGCTTTGAAGTGATGTACGGCAACGGTAAGACGAAAGAAGAAATAGCGCGAGCGGAAAATATTTCTCCTGCAAAAGTCACGCGTGCATTTCAGGCCGCAGCGGTTCCCGATGAGATGGTTGCGGTATTTCCGGTTATCAACGACATATCCATAGCTGATTACCAGTTACTCCTTCAGGTGGCGGAAAATGCCATAGCCAAGGGAGTTTCTGTATCCGAATTGATGGAATCAGTTCAAAAGCGGATTTCAGAGATCGGTAACACTACCCTGGATAAAAAGGACATTCTGACAATTATCAGATCTGAAGGTAAGGGCCTCAAGCCAGCCAAAGCTAAACAAATCGAGACAGAGAAACTGTGCGAATTCACTGATCGCAATCAGTATGCGAGAAAGAAAACAGATCAGAAGAAACGACTGGTTGTGTATGAATTTTCCCGTATCTCACCAAAAATACAGTCTGAAATTGATGATGCCATTAAAAAAATCATGCACAAAATATCGGCATCTTAGTAAAGAATTTAAACTGGAGAATATGTGATGATATACCCTATTCCGCCTTGAAATTCACCGTTTATTTTCATATTTAAACATATGAATTTTAACAATATTTAATAATTCTTTCATAGTGAAATCACCATTATTTTTTAGCATTGCCTCTGACATCGATGCACTGTTGTAACCCGGAGCTGACTGATGCTCGTAGCTGATTTTATTACAGACTTTTTTGGATTGAAGAAGCTGGACACAACTGGAATAAAAAACGTCGCTGAGTGGGATTTTTTGCTTAGTGATCTTTTTATCCTACTTCTGTTTTTTTGCATGAGGCTGGAGAGCAATGACCCTGACCCGAAATCCTGTGCCATCCAGAAACAGAATGCCGGCATA
>NZ_JACVTW010000067.1:0-4201 GCF_016624785.1 Kosakonia sp. S42
TGCGCGAGCAGCACCGCCGTAGGTCTTAGCCAGTACGGTAGTGATTGCAGCAGTCAGCGTTGTTTTACCATGGTCAACGTGGCCGATAGTACCGACGTTAACGTGCGGTTTTGTACGTTCAAACTTTTCTTTAGACATCGATTGTCCCTCTAAGACACGGATAAATCGGTGATATCACCACATCAACCAGGCAACATGCCCGACTCGTTGAATGCTAAATAACAGAAGAGAAACCAGGAAGGAGAAGTGAAGTGGTGCTGATACCCAGAGTCGAACTGGGGACCTCACCCTTACCAAGGGTGCGCTCTACCAACTGAGCCATATCAGCACGTCTGGAGCGGGCAGCGGGAATCGAACCCGCATCATCAGCTTGGAAGGCTGAGGTAATAGCCATTATACGATGCCCGCATCCTGAAACTCGGCTACCCAGTGCTTCTGTATTGCCGGGAGAAGATTCTCTCCCTGAGAGCTGATTCACTACTGACACCAACTCAGGTTACGTTTTAGCGTAACCGAAAATGGTGGTGGGGGAAGGATTCGAACCTTCGAAGTCTGTGACGGCAGATTTACAGTCTGCTCCCTTTGGCCGCTCGGGAACCCCACCGGACTTGATGGTGCCGACTACCGGAATCGAACTGGTGACCTACTGATTACAAGTCAGTTGCTCTACCTACTGAGCTAAGTCGGCATCAAGTAGCGCGCATTCTAGGGAGACCTGCGGAGGGATGCAACAAAAAAATTGCACAAAATGCTCTATCGCTCACATTTTGCACGACAACACGAATAAATGCTGTAATTTCATGCAACACCGTGGAAAAAACCACCATTTCTGCTCGCGAATTGGCTGTGCCAAAAGGTCCCCTCATCCCCTTTGATTACATTGCCTATTTAAGGATCCATCTTAATAGGCATGAGCGATGTGTGGGAAACACTCTCCGGGGCGTGATTTTTCATATTATTCACTGTCATCTGGTGTTAACCTCCTGCCCATTGTTCCCACTTATTTAATAACGCCGAGCCATAGCATTATCTAAAGAGATGCTCTCGTTGCGCGCCGCCGGGCGCACCGCAGAGAGCCATGGCAGGCTGATAAAAGCGTATGAGTAAAAAAGAGCAAACGTTAATGACGCCCTACCTACAGTTTAATCGCAGCCAGTGGGCTGCCCTTCGTGCTTCGGTTCCTATGACCCTGACCGAGGGCGAAATCGCGAGATTAAAAGGCATTAATGAAGACCTTTCTTTAGAAGAAGTGGCGGAAATTTATCTCCCTCTTTCCCGTTTACTCAATTTCTATATCAGCTCCAACTTGCGCCGTCAGGCCGTGCTTGAACAATTCCTTGGCACTAATGGGCAGCGCATTCCTTATATCATCAGCATTGCCGGAAGCGTGGCGGTAGGTAAAAGCACCACGGCACGTGTGCTGCAAGCCTTGTTGAGCCGCTGGCCCGAGCATCGTCGCGTTGAACTCATTACTACCGATGGTTTTTTGCATCCAAACCAGGTGTTGAAAGATCGCGGTCTGATGAAGAAGAAAGGCTTTCCGCAATCCTATGATATGCATCGCCTTGTGAAATTCGTGTCAGATATCAAATCAGGGGTGACCAATGTCACCGCGCCGGTCTATTCGCACCTGATTTATGATGTTATTCCGGATGGCGACAAGACGGTTGCTCAGCCCGATATTCTGATTCTTGAAGGGTTGAATGTACTGCAAAGCGGTATGGATTATCCTCATGACCCGCATCATGTATTTGTCTCTGACTTTGTCGATTTTTCAATATATGTCGACGCGCCTGAGGAGCTGCTGCAGAACTGGTATATCAATCGCTTCCTGAAATTCCGTGAAGGCGCTTTTACCAATCCCGATTCTTATTTCCATAACTATGCGAAATTATCGAAAGAGGAAGCCGTCGAGATTGCGCAATCGCTGTGGAAAGAAATTAACGGATTAAATCTTAAAGAAAATATCCTTCCAACGCGCGAGCGAGCAAGCCTGATTATGACCAAAAGTGCTAATCATGCTGTTGAAGAAGTGCGTCTGCGTAAGTAATAAAAAAGGGAGCATCTCTGCTCCCTTGCCGTTATTCCGCGCTGCGTAGCGATATTTCCCCACCAACCCAGGGTTTAACTACGCCATCCTGCTCGAGCAATAATGCCCCCTGCGAATCGATGCCGCGAGAGATACCGAAGATCTCTTTCTCGCCAATAATCAATTTAACCGGACGGTTAATAAAATTATCCAGCACTTCCCAGCGGCTAAGAAAAGGCGTGAGCCCCTCTTGTTCAAAGCAGTGCAGTGCGCTGCGTAACTCAGTGATAAGCCGTGCAGCAAGAACGTTGCGGTCGATACGCACGCCCGCTTCCTGCAGGTTAATCCAGCCCTGATTGATGTCACCCGCCTGCGCATTACGCATGGCCAGATTGACACCGGCGCCGATTACGATCTGCGCTGCATCGCCTGTTTTACCTGTCAATTCAACGAGGATACCGGCAAGTTTGCGATCGTTGAGATAAAGATCGTTAGGCCATTTAACGCGCACCTGGTCAGCACCCAAGTCGCGTAATACTTCAGTCATAACGATGCCAATAACCAGGCTTAAGCCGATAGCGGCAGCGGGGCCTTGTTCAAGACGCCAGTACATGGAGATATAGAGATTGGCCCCAAAGGGCGAAATCCATTTCCGGCCACGGCGTCCACGGCCTGCCTGCTGATACTCAGCGACACAGGCATCGCCTGACTGCAATCCGGCAAGACGATCGAGCAAATACTGGTTTGTGGAGTCAATGACAGGCAATACAGCCACACTGCCTTGCGCAACTTCACGACGGATGAATGTCTCATCCAACAGTTGAATAGGTTCAGGAAGGCTGTAGCCTTTCCCCGGCACGGTAAACACATCCACACCCCAGTCCCGGAGCGTCTGTATATGTTTATTAATTGCAGCCCGGCTCATACCCAGGCTCTCGCCAAGCTGTTCACCGGAGTGAAACTCGCCGTCAGCCAGAAGCGAGATAAGCGTCAATGGGATAGTATTATCTTTCACGCAATAACCTCCACGGCATTCACCTCACCGGCATGGCCAATAAAGCGCACCTCTGGCTCCAGCCAGACGTTAAATTTTTCGCCGACGCGC
This sequence comes from Kosakonia sp. S42, assembly GCF_016624785.1. Lineage (NCBI taxonomy): Bacteria > Pseudomonadati > Pseudomonadota > Gammaproteobacteria > Enterobacterales > Enterobacteriaceae > Kosakonia > Kosakonia sp. S42. The sequence continues at coordinate 3,135 of NZ_JACVTW010000067.1, forward strand.
TGGCGCACTAAATGGGCAAGCTGAACCACATCATCACTTGTCGCCCTATCTGCATTAATGAGCACCAGAGCCTGTAAGTGATGAACGGCAGCACCGCCTGTTGATGTCCCTTTCAACTGACATTGATCGATCAGCCAACCGGCGGCCAGTTTTACCGAGCCATCGGCCTGTGGATAGTGGGGAGCATGAGGATGAGCAGCCAGCAGAGCAACCGCCTGTTCAGCCGTGATCACCGGATTTTTGAAGAAGCTACCCGCGTTACCATACACTTTCGGGTCCGGCAGTTTGCTGGTACGCATATGACAGACGGCATCAAAGACCTGCTGCGGTGTTACGGTCGCAGGATCAAGCCGGGTGAGGTCCCCATAGGTGAGTACCGGTTGCCACGCTTTAGCCAGACGCAATCCTACGGCAGTGATCGCAACGCGATCCTGATACTCATGCTTGAATATGCTGTCGCGGTAGCCGAAACGGCACTCTTTTGCGCTTAACCGCTGTTGTTTGCCACTGCTTAGCTCAACGCAGTCGACATAATCGCAGACACGCTGCAGCTCAACGCCATACGCCCCGATATTCTGGATAGGTGAGGATCCCGTGCAGCCTGGGATCAGCGCGAGATTTTCCAGACCCGGCATTCCGCGTTCAAGCGTGAATTGCACAAGCTGATGCCAATTCTCACCGGCGCCAACATGCAGAAGCCATGCATCAGCCTCTTCACTAATCGTGATGCCTTTGATGCGATTGATGATGACGGTTCCGGCAAAATCCTCCAGGAAAAGCACATTACTGCCCTCTCCAAGGATTAGCACCGGTTGCTGCTGCTCTACTGCACTCTGCCAGGCTTCCAGCAGTTGTTGGGTATTCTCGGCGCATACGATGCGACGGGCATTATGCTCGATACCAAAGGTATTCCACGGCTTAAGGGAGAGATTCATTCACGCTATCCTGATGCAAAAACAGGGCTAGTTTACCGTATACGAAGGGGGAGTGCTTGCGGTGTTTCAGGAAGATACAACGCAAAAAGCCTCATGCTTTCGCATGAGGCTTTCGGCTTTGTTTGATGCCTG
>NZ_JACVTW010000068.1:0-4122 GCF_016624785.1 Kosakonia sp. S42
CCGTACCGGCCGGGTCGTCGGCCCTGCTCCGACTGTCGCCCGCAGGCGGGCTCCGGTCTCCGGCCGAACCCCTTCGGGTTTCGGGCTGACGCCAGGGTCCGATGGAGAAGGTCAGGGGCACCGCCTGCTGCGACCGGAACGGTCGCGCCGCGTCCACCGCCCCGGCGCTGCCGGGGCTTTAAGGTCGCCACGCCGTTCCGCCGTGTCGGGTGCGCGCATTCTCTCAGCGTGGTGATGCCACCCCCTTGCCGGCACTCACGCGGAGGGCTGTCTGTAGCACCGTCATCCGCCTGCCCGCAAGGGCCGCGCCCCGGCGCTGTCGTCTGCACCCGTTCGCACTCGCCGAAAATCCGGCTCGCTTGCGCTGCGGCTTTGCCGACACCCGTGCGTTCATTCGTCTGCCGTCGCTCCCTTGCCCTTTGCCGCGAGAGTACCAGCCAGGGAGATGGATTAACCATCACCACAGGAGAAAACCAGAATGCGCACACGAAACGTCAACGGCAGGACCGCCGGAGGAGAAACCGCCGGAAGATGTGATCAAAACACGCAGGAAGACATCGCTTTACAGGCGAAGGCGCTGATCGCCCGGTATCGCCGGTTACAGGACGGCGTGACCGTCTTTACCGCACGGGCATCATCACGCGGGGATGTACAGGTTGAGATACGCCAGTTTGGCCGCCTTGTCTGGCATGCATGGTCTTTTGAGCCGGACTTTCTGGCCACGCTCGAAAACCGGCTGCGCGATGTGCAGCGAAACCACGACTGATTAAGCGCCGTGACCGGATCGCACTCCGGCCACGGCATAACCACCACCGCAACTGAAGAGGTAACAATAATGGTCACCACCCATACTACGGCGAAACCCGCCACACGCAAAGCCCGCACGAAAAAAGCCGCCGCCGCGCCGGCAGCCGTTGAGGCTGCCCTGCAACAGGCACCCGTGGAATACGTGTCCTATTCCCGCCTGACCCGTTCGGACTATAACGTCCGCATCGTGCCCCATACCGACGAGGAAATCGCCGGGTATGCCGCCAGCATCAGGGCGCTGGGGTTCCTGCATAACCTGGTGGTTGTCGATCATCCGGACGGCCTGCTCGGTGTGGTGTGCGGCAGCGGACGCACCCGCGCGACGGGCGTACTCGTCGCGGAAGGCTTCACCGGGGCTGATGAGCCGTTCGTCCCGGTCAAGCGTATCCCGGCGCATCTGGCGGTCGCGGCCTCGATGGCTGAAAACGAAAAAAGCCGCAAAATGCACCCGGCAGAGCAGGTGACCGGGTTCCGCAGGATGGCAGAGCAGGGATCCACCCCGGCGCAAATCGGCGATCTCTTTGGCTTCACTGCCCGTCACGTCCAGCGCATCCTCAGCCTGGCGAATCTCGCCCCGGCGCTGATTGAGGAACTGATGCACGACCGCATTACCCTGGAGTTGTGTCAGGTGATGACACTTGAACACGATCATGCCCGCCAGGTGGACATCTGGAACAGCGCGAAAGAGGCTTTTGGTAACGGTATGCCGTCGGCAGGGTGGCTGAAGGGGCAGGTGAACAGCATCAAAATGGACACGGCTTCTGCCGCGTTCCGGTTCGTCGGGGAGGACGCCTACGTGGCGGCCGGGGGCGTGGTTGATCGTGACCTGTTCAGTGACGAAGGCCAGGGCTTTGCTGATCGTCTCCTGACACAGCGGCTGCTGTTCGACAAACTGGCTGGCGAGGCGGCACGACTGCAGCGCGAAGAGGGCTGGGCATGGAGTGAAAGCCGGATGGATGAAATCACGCACCGTGATGCACTGACCCTGCGCGTGTGTCTGCCGGAGCCTGAACTGACTGATGAGGAAAGGGCCACGGTGGTTGGTCTTGAGCAGACGTTACTGGAGAGCGAAACCGAAGAGGACGAAAACGCGCTTCAGCAGCGTATCGAGGATATAGAGAGTGCGGCGCGCGCGCGCCAGTTCACCCCGGCGTATAAGGCGGCACACGGCGTGGTGGTCTCGTATGAAGCCGGGGGTTTCTGCATCCAGCGTGGCGTAAAACGCGTCGAACCTGCCCAGGACAACGGGGCTGAAGATGGCGAACTCCCGGCGACAGACGCCGCGACAGACCGCGTGATCACCACCAGGACCCCCGGCATCCCGGCAGATGCCTTCTCCGAGAAACTGGTCCGGGCCATGTCGTCCGAACGTACCCTGGCGGTGCAGGCTGCACTGTCCGGCAGACCGCATGTGGCGCTGGCCCTGCTGACCTGGACGCTCTGCCGTAACGTCCTCGGCAGGATCGGGGGCAGGGTTCAGGCTCCCCTCGGTGTCAGCATCCGCGACTGCACCTGGTCCCTCACGTCAGATGCGCCGTCAGGTAAGCAGGGCGCTGGCTGGCAAAGGATGCAGGACATGCAGGGGGCGCTGCTGCTGACCCTGCCGCCGCAGTGGGAAACGGATTTTCGCACCATGCTGGGTCTCTCCACAGAGCAGCTTCTTGACCTCCTGAGCTACTGCGTGGCATCCGGCATCAACGGGGTGCAGGAACGGCAGTACGGTCGCACCGGCGACAGCAGTCTGGAAACCCTTGAAGCCGCGCTGGACTTCGACCTGCGCGACTGGTGGCAGCCGGATGAGGACTACTTTGGCAGCATCAGCAAGGATCAGATCGGCGACGCGCTGGCAGAGGCCGGGCACCAGGACCGCGCCCGCGAGGCGATGAAGCTGAAAAAAGGCGAGGCCGCGAAGCTGGCAGCCGCCACCCTCGCGGAAACCCGCTGGGTGCCGGACTGGATGACCCGCCCGCAGCCGGATGTTCCGGCGACGCTGAACGATACCGCTGACAATAACGCCGCATAACCAGGAGACGGTTGCCCCGCCGGGGCAACCGGGAAAACGACCATGAGCATGAAATATACCCCCGCCGTCCTCAACAGCATGATCCCCGCTGAGCTGGAAGCCGTCCGCGAAAGTGGTGATGAAGAACGTCGCCGGCTGAGCGACGCCGTGATGAACACCATTCCGGTTCCGCCAGGCTGGCGCGTGAATGCCGAGTACCGCGGTGAGTTCGGCGGCCAGTTTCCTGTGCAGCTGCGCTTCGCCCCGGACCGGTCTGACCGTTACTTTCTCTGCCTGTGCAGCCCCGGTGAAATGCTCCCGGCCTGGACACTGTTCCTGCTGGCGGCAGACGGGGGGCTGGTAAGGATCCTGTCGCAGCGCGACAGGCATGACCCGGTGGCCGTCAGCGCACTGCTGGCGCAGGTTGCCGGACTGCACCGTTTTAACTGCTCTGCGGCCACCATCGCTGAACTGATGAATGCGGAGGTGGTGTCATGATCCCCGCCAGTCTCGCGCTCGTTACCCTTAATCCGGCACGCCAGGCTGCGCTGCGGGCGGTGGCAGAGGTTGAGCTGCGCCGTGAGAACCGCAGGCGTCTGCCGGAGGACAACCCGCATGCACGCGCATTCATGCGCCTGCTGACCGGCGAAAGTCGTCTCAGCAGCCGCACCGCTCAGGCCATTCCGGGGCTGGGCTGGGATCCGCACGTTAAAATCTGGTCGCTGCGAAGGCTTGAGGAGGCGCTCGAAGTCCTGCTGGTCAGCCGGGGTGAGCACTGCCACTCGCCGTTGCCGTCCACGGTCCAGGAATGTCTGTTCCCGGACGTGGTGTTCCGGAATGCATCCCGGAGAGACCAGCGCGGGAAACTGCACCTGCATAAAGCGATCCGGCGTGAAAATAAAAGCCTCTGCCGGGAGGAAATTCTGCACCAGAGTCTGGTCGCGCAGGCCCGGACAGACCTGAACTTCCGGTCACCGGAGAACGTGGGGGCGTGGTACACGCGCTGGGCGGATGAACTGCGTGAGTACGAGCTTGCGGAACAGTTCTGGCAGTGGCGGAGACGTTTTGCCTCGCTGGCAGAGCTGGAGTGGCACCGGCATGAACCGCTCTGGTCAGTACTGAATGTGCTGAGGGATGTGGTGAGGGGTATGAGCCGGAGTGAAAAAAATGCCGATCGCTGGCAGGTGCCGGACAAGCTGGGCCACGCAGGATAAGGGCTGCAGAAAATGAGGCGGGTGACGCCGGGGCCTGAAAGTCAGTATCAGGGACAAGGGCAGGGACAAGGGCAAGGGCAGGGGCAAGGGCTGGCCACC
>NZ_JACVTW010000069.1:0-3893 GCF_016624785.1 Kosakonia sp. S42
CGTCATGTCCTCTGCCGCGCCGGCGATGGTTTCACGGGTCCAGACCAGCAGGGCAAATTTTTCATTGTCACCAAAGGCGCGTTTAAGTTTTTTATTCAGTGCCTTACGGGTGCCGTACATCATGATTTTTCTCGTCTTCATTCGGTTCTGCGGGCGACGCTGCCGCCCGTCGTGTATGCGGGGGGCGGATATCAGGCGGCAACGGGGCGCTGCCGGGCGCGTTGCTCCCCGATCCGTCGAAGCGCGGCGGCGTGGTACTGAGGCAGCAACCCGATGCCAATCCATCGCCGGCCACACTGATCAGCGGCCACGCAGGTTGAGCCGCTGCCCGCGAACGGATCTTATGTGGTGGAGATCGTTATGTTGTGATGAAGGTCTGAAAGCAGACGTGGCAGGCAGGTGTATAAATATCAATCAATATAATGGTTCTTGTCTGGCTCTGAGGTCAAAGGAGGCGCTGTCATGAAAGAAGCTGTGCCGTCTCAGGTTGATGCCGGTTCGTCAACACCGTACTCATGTAGCAACAGTAATCCGCAACTTGTTGATTTTAAATATTATATGAAGCATGAGCTGGGGCTGTCGTCGGCAACGGTAGCGGCCGGGTCTTTGTCATCCGTCATTATCTGACTGCCTGTGATGTTGCCTCTGATACCGATATATTCTCTTTTGGGGCAGCCGAGCGTTTTCTGAAATATCTGAGCAGTTATCGTAACTATTCCCGGAAGTCTCTTCAGCACGTTACTCACTGCCTCCGGGCGCTCTTCAGGTATGGTGCCAGAAATCGTTTATGCCGCGAGGGACTGGCCGACTGTCTGCGCAGCACGCGGGTTTACTCTCTGGATTCTGTTCCTGAAGGGCCTGCCTGGGACGATGTGCTACGACTGCTGAGAGACGCTGAAGGTGATAAACCCTCTGATATCCGTGCCAAAGCCATTCTCATGCTGCTGGCCATTTATGGTTTAAGGCCATCTGAAATCAAAACACTTCAGCTGAGTGACTTTGACTGGGAACGCGAACTGCTGACCATTGACTGTACCAAAACCAGACGTAAGCGAATTTTTCCACTCGCCAGACCGGCTGGGGAAGCGGTTCTGCGCTACCTGAAGGATGTCAGACCGCCTACGCCATACCGGCATGTTTTCCTGACCCTGTACGGCGCACGGCCTGTCCGGGATATCTATATGCTTGTGTCTGAGCGACTGAAAAAACTGAGCGTCTCTCTGCCCCAGTATGGGCCGCGTGGCCTGAGGCACGCCTGCGCAACAAGGCTGATGGAGGCCGGTATGCCGCTGGATCTGATAGGTATGCACCTGGGACACACGGACGCAGATGCGACGCGCGTTTATGCCAAAGTGGATATGAAAGCACTGCGCAGGGTTGATTGATATCGGGAAATACCTGTGAAGCTTCAGAGCCTGATTGACCAGTTTATCGCCTACCGGCAGGCGCTGGGTGAGATATGGCTGGATAACTGTACGCCACGCGCTTTTGGCTGGTTTATGGGAACTGAAGCCAGTCTGGAAGACGTGAAGCCTGAAAGCGTTAAGGCATTTCTTGCCGGCAAAGGCGCGCTGACGCAGACCTGGCACATCAAATTCAGTGGCCTGCGAAGTTTATATCAGTATGCCGTCAGCCGTGGCCTGGTCGATACAAATCCGCTATCACTGATGTCGCCCGTCCGGCCAGCGGCATTTGAACCTTACATATACTCTCAGGCTGAGCTGATGATCCTGTTCAAGGCAGCTGAGAATGTTGCCTGGGCCAGAACGCTTTATGCTGGCGATTTACATCTCATCCTTCTGCTTATTTATTCCGCAGGCCTGCGCGTCAGTGAACTCATCAGGCTGGACCGGGGGGACGTCGGCCTGGAAGAGTGCGTATTGAAAATACGGCAGAGTAAATTCGGTAAAACGCGCCTGGTGCCATTTTCCCCTCAGCTGCGGGATAGGCTGTCGGCTGTTGAAGCACGACATAATATCCCTGAGGGCAGCACCCCGTTTTCGTCTCGCCTGCGGGAAACAGGATATGTTACACGCTGCAGAATTATTTCCGGCGGTTGCGCAATGAGTGCGGTATCACCCGCCATGGTGGCGCACGATATGAACCACGGATTCACGATTTACGCCATTCATTTGCCGTACACCGACTAACTTCATGGTACCGAAACGGTGATGACGTACAGCTGCTGCTGCCTCATCTGTCCGTTTATCTCGGGCACGTTCATCTCAGGGCCACGCAGGTTTATCTCAGCATGACGCCTGAGTTCCTCGGAGAAGCCAGCCGGCGTTTTGAAAAATATGCTCCTGGAGGAAACAATGACTGATACCCGTCTGCTCAGTTTATGGGTGCGCCGCTTTCTGCTGGAATATCTGATAAGTGAGCGAAACCTTTCAGTTAACACACAGAAGTTACCGGGACATGCTGCGTCTGCTTCTGCCTTTCGCTTCCGAAACGGCCGAAAAGGCAACAGATAAACTCCTCGTGGAAGACCTTTCAGAAGGCTGCGTTCGCAATTTTCTGATAAGGCTGGGAGATGAGCGGCATTGCAGTGCTTCAACCCACAATCAACGACTGGCTGGCATCCGCTCACTGGCACGGTTTATTGCCATGCATGCACCTGAATACACCAACTGGTATGGCAGGCTGAAAGTATCCCTCTGCATAAAAGCAGTACAGCCCTCATTAGTTATCTTGAAAAAGACGAGATGGATGCGCTGCTGGCTGCGCCGGATGTTAAAACAGCTCAGGGGCGACGGGATCGCGCCATTCTACTGTTTATCTATAATACTGGCGCCAGAGCGGACGAGGTCGCACACGTAAGGCTCATGGATATAAGTATGAACAGGAATATCGGGAGCGGAAACTCCTCAGTCTTAATCCATGGTAAAGGCAACCGGTGCCGACAGTGCCCTGTCTGGCCGGTGACAGAGTGTTCTCTACAATTATTAATAAAGAACCGTCAGCCGGATGAAACACTTTTTATTAATCGTGAGCACCGGCCCCTGACACGGTTCGGCATCCACGATATTGTTGTACGTAACGCTGCTATTGCAGCACGTACCATTCTATCCCTTTCAGAAAAACGCGTGAGCCCGCACACCATTCGGCATTCGGCACACTACCGCCACTCATTTGCTCAGAGCGGGCGTAGATATCAATACAATCAGAGCCTGGCTGGGTCACGTATCACTGTCGACAACGCTTATTTATGCAGGGTTGATATTCAGATAAAAGCGCGGGCGCTGATGATGTGTGAACCCGATCAGAAAGGGCGGATTTTTAAGCCCTGGAAGCACCAGGAAGATGTAATGGCTTTTTTAAACTCACTCTAAAAGTGGAATGAAGATTTCCCCGCCTGAAGTCCAGACGGGGAAACTTTTTAGTTATGAACTTTCACCGGGGTACATTTTGGCGCGGTAACCACCGGTTCCTGTCCAAGGATCCCTGGGATCATCTGGGATTTACAGTCGAAAGTACGGCCTTTATCCGTGGTCGCACGGTAAGACAACATCTGAGATCCCAGCGAATCTGGATTAGTGGCAGATACGTTCGTAACGGTTATCTCATCAGAAGAACCCAGCCCCAACATTTTTGCCGTTTCAGACTGTAATGGAGGAATAGCCTCATTAGAAGACATTGTGCTACATCCACTCAACACAAGCAGAGACAAGATAACAAGGATCCTGTTTTTCATGATTTTTTTCCAAGAATATTAAATAAGAGGTTAAACAGCATAATAATTTATTTAATACAGCAGAGTAATTTTTAACCTTTCAGTTTATTAATAGCAATATGTTATGTGAGCTTGATTGTGCCTATTTCATTTGGAAATCGATAGTTACCTGTAGTGGCTCGCAATCGAAATCCCCCCGACTCGCAATCGGCGCAATTTT
>NZ_JACVTW010000006.1:0-224237 GCF_016624785.1 Kosakonia sp. S42
CGCCACCCGGCAAGCAATGCCTGATGGCGGCTCCGCCTTATCAGGCCTACGCAGTGTTGTAGGCCGGGTAAGCGCAGCGCCACCCGGCAAGCAATGCCTGATGGCGGCTCCGCCTTATCAGGCCTACGTGGTGTTGTAGGCCGGGTAAGCGCAGCGCCACCCGGCAAGCAATGCCTGATGATGGCTTTGCCTTATCAGGCCTGGAGAGTGTGTAACTCAAATCTTCTGCAAGAACGCCAGCAGATCGTTGTTAAGCTGATCCTGATGGGTAACGGCAAAGCCGTGCGGGCCATTGTCATAAACCTTCAATTCGGCACCGGGGATCATCTCGGCTGAAAGCTTACCGGTCGCTTCGAACGGTACCACCTGGTCATTGCTGCCATGAATCACCAGCGTCGGCACATCCACTTTTTTAATGTCTTCGCGGAAGTCGGTTTCTGAGAACGCGGTGACGCAATCAATCGTCCCTTTCAGCGACGCCAGCAGGGCGATATTCAGGGTCTGCGTCAGTACGCCGTCAGACACTTTCTGCCCGGCGTTAAGCCCATAAAACGGTGTGGCAAAGTCGCTAATAAACTGCGCGCGATCTTTACGCAGACCCTCTTTGATCTCATCAAATACGCTCTTATCGACGCCTTCTGGGTGGTCGTCCGTTTTGCCAAAAATAGGCGTAACGGCGCCCAGCAGCGCCAGGCCAGCCACGCGCGAGGTGCCATAACGGCCAATGTAGCGCGCCACGTCGCCGCCGCCCATGGAGAAGCCGACAAGCGTGACATCATGCAGATCCAGCGCGGTGATCAGATCGTTGATGTCGGAGGCAAAGGTATCGTAGTCATAACCGTTCCACGGCTGCTCAGAACGGCCAAAGCCGCGACGGTCAAAGGCGATAACCCGGTAACCACGCTCGGCGAGGAAGTTGAGCTGGCTGTCCCACATATCACCATCCAGCGGCCAGCCGTGGCTGAACAGCACCGGTTTACCTGAACCCCAATCTTTGTAGTAGATCTGCGTTCCATCTTGCGTTTTGATAGTACTCATTGCCTTACCTCATCGTTGAGTGGTGACACATTCTTGCTGGTTATTCATAAACGTTCGTATCGCGGCTGATTCGCCTCGCGTTTCGAATCACTACCGTAAAACTGTAGCAGCCCATCGCGCGCGTGCAGAGCATGCGGATGGAATCGGAGAATACGTAAGGAGATAAGGATGAAGATCAGGCTGGCACAACCCGATGAGGCACCGGCTATCTGGCGTGTTCGCAATGAAGCGATTCGCCACGGCTGCAAAGGGGTCTATAGCGATGAGATTATTGCCGCCTGGACGCCGGAGACGATGCCGCAGGGGCAGGTCATGATAATTAACGAGAACCCCTTTTATATCGCGCTATCAGAAGAGGGGCAGCCGGTAGCGACCGGCTTTCTCGATATTGCCACTGGCAGCATCGAGGCCATTTTTACCCTGCCGGAGTGGGAAGGCCACGGGCTGGCAACGCGCATTATGGATGCTCTGAAACAGGAGGCACTCAGGCGTGGCTTTAGCCATCTGACGCTTGCGGCAACGCCCAATGCCTGCAACTTCTATCAAAAGCGCGGGTTCACGGTGGTTCGGGAAAGTGTGTATCACTCGAAGCTAGCGGGAGCGGATCTGAAGTGCATTGATATGATCTGCGATTTGGCTAAGACCGCGTGTAAAACATAAGAGGGAGAAAAGGGGCGTTTCCGCCCCTGATCGTGCTTATCTGATGATTTTTATGCTCTTCGACAGGGGTTCAATTACCGTCGAGACCATAATAAAGCAGAGCGCGCAGAAGCCGGTCATTGCCATAAACACCGCATCCCAGTTCCAGGTGTCCAGAATCACGCCAACCAGCAGCGGCATACACATCCCGCCGAGCTGCCCGCCCATGTTGATAACGCTGTAGGCCACCGGGTAGATCTCTTTACTGGCGCGGCCCATGGCGTAAACGGAGTAGGCCGAGTAGCCCAGCGACAGCATCAGCCCCAGCATAAAGAGCATCAGCGAGAGGACTATTTTGCTCTCCGGCGCATAGACCAGCGAATACATGGTGAAGATAGTGGCGCCGGCGCTTAGCAGCATCAGCGGTTTGCGGCGTTTATTTAACACCCGGTCCGACAGCACGCCGCCGAGAAAATTGCCTAATACCGTGCCGAGGAAGGGGGCCGCCGCCAGCACGGCGGAGCTGGTTAAGTCGAAACCGCGCTCGGTAATCAGGTATTTGGGCAGCCAGGACATCAGCACGCTGACAATGCCGACCATCGAAAAGTAGCCCAGCGCCACGCCATAGATATCCCAGCAGCGAAACACCTGTTTCGAGGTAGTGAGTTCGTCCACCTGCCTGGTGCGGATCAGCTTATCAAGCCAGCCATATTTCAGCGTGTTCTGTTGCACACTCTGGGTTACCGCCGTCGACTCTTCGCGAATATAGGCCACCTCCTGCGCATTCACGAAGCGGCTCTCTTCCGGCTTGTTACGCACCATGAGATACCAGAACAGCGAGAGCAGGATGCCGGGAATGGCAAAGAAGACAAAGATATAGCGCCAGCCCCAGGTCATGATTATCCAGGCGCAGAGTGCGGGCACAATCAATGGGCCAAACTTGGATCCCGCGAGAAACAACCCGGTTGCGGTGCCTTTCTCTTTCGCCGGAAACCACTGATTGATGGTGGCCGTTGACCCAATCACCACCGGCGCTTCGCTGATGCCCACCAGGCAGCGCAGCAGCTTCAGCAACCAGACACTATTTACCACGCCCATAAAGCCGGTAAATATCGAGGTGAGCAGCATGCCGAGAGCGAAAATATTGCGCATGCCATAGCGTTTAATTAAGTAGCCGGCAGGGATTTGAAAGAAGGCGTAACCGGCAAAGAACAGGCTAATAAGCACGCCAGCCATGGTGTTGGAGAGATTAAACTCCTCCTGAATAAACGGGATGGCAAAGCCAATATTGGCGCGATCCGCATTGGCGACGGTGTAGATGACAAAAATAAAGCTCATCACCCACCATCTATAGTGCGTCATTTTTGGACTGACTGTTTTGTTATCCATAATAGGTAATTCCGTAGGGTTTATTATTTTTTATCGCCGCAAAAATCAAATTCGCTGTAAGGACGCGCGCGTGAAAGGGCGCTTAAAAGCTGCGGCTCAATGGTTTCCCGTATACCAGAGGCGACGGTTAACAGTGCTTCAAGAGAAATTCCGGTGTTGACGCCCATGCGGTTAAACATATTTACCGCGTCTTCCGTGGCGCAATTTCCCGCAGCACCTGGAGCGAAAGGACAACCGCCCAGACCGCCCACCGCCGTTTCGAAACGCCTGATACCGTTCTGATAACCGACCAACATATTGGCGAGCGCCATGCCGTGGGTGTTGTGCATATGCAGGGCGAAATCGACGTCCGGAAAGCGCAGCTGCACGCTTTGCAGCACCCGCGCAGTCTGGCGTGGATTAGCAACGCCAATGGTGTCGCACAGGGTGACGCGGCGGATGCCCAGTTGATGGGCGGAGTCGATGATCTCCAGCAGGGTGTTGCTATCCGTTGCGCCAATAAAGGGGCAACCGAACGCTGTCGCCAGCGACAGCGCGATCGTTAATTCCGGCCAGCGGTGGCGAATCGCATGGAGATCCTCCAGTGACTCCTGATGGCTGCGATTGATATTGGCCCGGTTATGCGCCGGGCTGACCGATATCACATAGTTGATGTGCCTAATCTGATGCTGGTGCGCTAACTGCGCACCTTTACTGTTAGGGACTAATACCCAGGGCGTTATCTGCGGATGTTTAGCCAGCACATGGGCGATAACATCACCGGCATCTGCCATTTGCGGGATCGCTTTCGGGCTGACCAGCGAGGTTATTTCGATCTGGGTTAAGCCTGCGTCAACGAGTTTATCGATGATCAGCGTTTTTAAATCCGTGTCGATAAACGATTTAATATTTTGAAAACCATCGCGCGGGCCTACTTCGGTAATCTGAATAGCTGTTGGCATCGTTATCTCCTTATAAAACGCCTGTCTGAATAAGCTCTGCGATCTTTTCATCGGAGTAGCCCAGCAGCTCTTTTAATACTTCGTGGTTGTGCTGGCCGAGAGTCGGGGCAGGGAAGCGAATCGAGGCTTTCTTATTGGTGAATTTGACCTGGTTTCCGGTCATGGTGATTTTTCCGGCTATCGGATGGTCAATATCGACGAACATCTCGCGCGCTTTGGCAATATGCGGATCTTGCGTGACGCGATCGATGGTATTAATCGGTGCGGCGGGAATACCGGCTTCCAGCAGGCGCTCGACGATGCGGTCAATAGGCAGCGTGCGCGTCCAGGTCTCAATAATAGGTTTCAGTTCTGCATGATGAGTGACGCGATCGATATTGGTGCGGAATTGTTCATCTTCCAGTGCCGGAATATTGAGCGTCTGTTTCAGCAGACCATAGAGTTTGTCGTTGCCGCAGGCGATGATGACGTAGCCATCTTGCGCTTCGAAGGAGTCGTAGGGGTAGATGGCTTCGTAACGGTTGCCGATACGTGTCGGAATACGCCCGGTATTCAGGTAGATGATATTGATGATCTCAAGGGAAGAGACCATTGAGTCAACCAGCGCAATATCGACTTTATCGCCAACGCCGGTTTTCAGGCGGTTCGCATAGGCCGCCAGCACGCCGATGGCGCAGCTCATGCCGCCGACGACATCCGCAATCGCCGTGCCGGTACGGGTTGGCGGCGTGTCTTGCCAGCCGGTAGTGCTCATCAGCCCGCTCATCGCCTGGCCGATAATGTCGTAACCCGCGCGCCTGGAGTAGGGTCCGGTATGGCCAAATCCAGAGACGGCGCCATAAATAATCGCCGGGTTAACTTTGCGTAAATCTTCGTAACCGAGACCCAGCTTTTCCATTACGCCGGGGCGATAATTCTCAAGAACAATATCGCTACTGCGCACCATCTCGAGAAAAATAGCACGGCCTTCTTCTGATTTTAAATTAAGTGTGATGCCGCGCTTGTTTCTATTTAAGTTCATAAAGTAGGCGCTTTCGCCATTTATTTGTGGTGCATTAGCGCGTGAATCATCGCCTCTGCCCGGTAATTCAACTTTAATCACATCGGCACCAAAATCGGCCAGCATCATACCGCAATAGGGGCCAGCTAATACGCGAGTTAAATCGAGAACCCGCACGCCGGATAGTACACCTGCCTGATGACTCATAATTTATTCCTTTAACGTTAAGAATGAATGCGTGGGTTTTTATTGCACCCATCAAAGAGCAATCAAGATGTATGCCAGAAATGATGTGCATTAATGTGATATTTAACTTATTGATAATTAATTCTTTTTAAGAGTAGCAATGATCTGAATGGCGTAATGGGCTCATAGCAATTGTGTTAGCAATTTCAAATGTGTTATTCAGTTAATAAGATAACAACAAAGCAGATCGAAAATATGAAACATAAATCATTACCAAGTTTAGCGTTAATTACACCTTATCCTTACTTAGCGGATGTCGTAATTGCACAGTGCGCCGGTTTATTTAATTGTCATGTTTATCATGGCAGCCTGGAAAAAGCGGCGACCATTGCGCGCACGCTCGATAAAGAGTATTACGATGTGATCCTGAGCCGGGGCGGAACCGCAGAGTATATTGCCCGCGCGACAGATATTCCTGTCGTCACTATTCAGATGTCGGTTTCTGATTTACTGAAAGCATTAATTCCGCTTAAAGATTGTCAGCGTCCGATTGCTTTTTTCAATTACCAGCGCTATTTACCCGATGTTGTGCTGCTGTCATCCTCCCTGAATATCGTTATCGATGAGTTTGTTTTTATTTCTCATGAGGATATGACATCACAACTGGAGCAGTGTTATGCCAGGCACTACACCATCGTGGCGGGGGGATGCCCGGTGACCGAAACGGCACGGCACTATCAGATGCAGGGGATTTTGATTGAAAACGGCGTGGAGTCAGTTAATAGCGCCCTGCGAGAGGCGCTGGCCATCGTTGAGACAACCAGACGCAAAATGCTGGATATGACGCGGCTGGAGATTATCTTGTCCTCCATCACCGAGGGGATTATCGTCACCAATGAAAACAATGATATTCAGCTCTTCAATAAAGCGGCTGAGAACATCATTGGGATAACCGCTCTGCAGGCGCTGGGAAAACAGATTGATGCCGTTATTAAAAACACGCGCATTAATCAGGTGCTGCTATCGAAGTCGCCGGAGATCCGCGAACTGCAGGAGCTGGAGAACACCTCAATCATTACCAGCCGCGTACCGATGTTTATGGGAAAAAACTGCATCGGCGTGGTCTGCTCATTTACCGATACGCCGCAGATCCAGAAAGTTGAGCGCATTATTCGCGGCAAATTACAGAAGAAGGGCTTTAATGCCCGCTATACCTTCGATCATATCCTGACCGCCGACAGCGCAATGCAGGCGGTGAAAAAGCTGGCGCAGGTCTATGCGCGAACCGATTCGCCGGTGATGATCTATGGCGAGTCCGGTACCGGTAAGGAGCTGTTTGCCCAAAGTATTCATAACCACAGTAACCGCAAAAGCGGCCCGTTTTTGGCCATCAACTGCGCCGCCATTCCGGAGAGTTTACTGGAGAGCGAACTGTTTGGTTATGAAGGCGGATCCTTCACCGGCGCAAAGCGGGAAGGGAAGGAGGGCCTGATTGAGCTGGCGCATCGGGGCACGCTTTTTCTCGACGAAATTGGCGAACTGCCGCTGCCGATCCAGAGCCGGCTGCTGCGCGTTCTTCAGGAGTATGAAATCATGCATATCGGCGGGAAAGATATTATTCCCGTTGATGTGAGAATTATTGGCGCAACCAATCGCGCGCTCTCCAGCATGGCCGGGGAGGGAAGCTTTCGCCGCGATCTCTTTTACCGGCTCAATGTTTTGCCTTTGACCGTGCCGCCGCTGCGCGAACGTGCAGGTGATTTCCGTTACCTGGCAAGTAAGTTTTTGTGTGACGCGGCGGCAGAACATCTGCTCGGGCAGTTTGTCGATTGTTTCGCGGCGTACGCCTGGCCGGGCAACGTGCGCGAGATGCGGTTTATCATTGAGCGGTTGGCGCTGCTCTCCGTCGGGTTTCCGCATTACTCATTGCCGGAGATGCTCTCGCTTACCGGATCAACTTTTTCCGCTGCGCCAGCGCCGCAATCCAACGCGCCGCTGCAGGTCAATCTGACCAAAGGCTCACTGAAAGAGATCACCAAAGATGTGGAGCGCCAGGTGATACGGTTTTATCTTGACCGGTATCAGCAGAATCAGGAGCAAGCCGCTTCTACGCTGGGCATCAGCAAAATGAGTTTATGGCGAAAGCTGAAGGGGAAAAGCCATTAATCTTGTGGAGGGAAGTTCGTGGAGGAGCGGCGGCTTAAGCGCACAAGCGCCGCAGCAAAGCGGCGCTGGCGTGAGCGATTAACGCTTACGTTTTTTCATCGCCATAACGATAAAAATGACAATCAGTGCACCGCAAATCATTCCTAATGTATGCATCTCTTCCTCTTATCTCTTTATAACACCTGTTTTAGGCAAGCAGCGAAGTATAGTCAGTAACGCCTTAAGATAATACCTGGCCTCCTATAATTAGGGGGCTGGCCGTATTTATCTTTTATTGCTGATAGTGACGCTGCGTAATTAAACCCCTCTGGTCAGGTTGCCACCAGAAATATTCCGCTTTATGGTTAGTTTTTTCTGACAGAAGGGAAGGTCATGTTCGTTTTATTGCATAAACTGTCGCGGCAGATACCCGCGCTAATTCTTTTCTGGTGCATTAACTGGGTCATTACGCTCATTCTGCTCGCCATTGCCAATAAAACCCATCACCCGTCCCTTGTCGGCGCGGCGGTCTGGTTCAATATGCTGTGGGTCTGTGCATATATCACCGAATACAAGGGGAGCGCACTGTTTCATGGGCAGGAGAGCAAGCGTCTGAAGCGTTTTCTGCCGCGCCAGCAATACAGTAAAGTGAAAGTGCTTGTGTCGATGGCGCGAGCAACAACGCTGTTGCTTTCGGCATGTTTTCTGCTGGCGATCGCCCATGCCAGCGCCACTATTGTCTGGTTTTTGGTCGCACTTTGCTGCGCACTGGGCTTCGCTTGTCTGGTGCGTTTCTATTTGCTCTGCACATCGGTATTGTCAAAGCAGGCCGCCTCGCTGCTCGGTAAACTCTGGCCGTTGGTGCTCGCGTTGATACTTTTTTTCGCAAAAATGTCTGCCAGCGCTATTTTGCTTGAGTCCTGGGATGTTTCCGCCGCGCAGATGCCTTACACCACCTGGTGCCTGACGCTATTTATGGCGGCCTTTATCGCTTTCAATATTGCCTATTTTTTAATTACGGTGATTTCAGGGGTGATGGAAACCAGCGTGCGGCGACGTAAAAAGCGCGTCACACTGCCGATGAGCAGCCAGATATTTTTGGTGGTTGCGTTTGCCTGCGTCATGCCGGGATTAATGATGGCCAATGTCCGTACTCTTGGCGGTGCGCTGATGAATACATTTTATCAATTCGATACGCGCAGTACGTTTCGCTGTGGCGACCGCTATCAGACGATTGATGAACTTGGCGAAAAAGCGCGTTATTTAGCGGTGGGTATTAATCAGTACCGTGGCTTTTTCCTGAAGGACGGGGATTTACACGGCGTGGTCGTGAGATGCACCACTGGTGATAAATTTACCCGTTATCGGGTTTTGAGCCGCGAGGAGCTGGGAGAAGCCAAAGAGAAGGGCGATAAGACCGCGCACTAAGGCTAAAAGGCGCTGCGGGATCGCCTCCCGCAGCCGCCTGGCTACTGCTGACTTTCAGCTTCGCGAAGTCAGTGACGAATTTAATAACTGGTTTTTAAACCATGCCGCGTTTTATAAAACTGGAGCAGATTATGGACGACAACCAAACGCTGTGCGCGAAGCTTCGCGCACGTGAGCGGCAGTTGCATTGCCCGGAAAACCGTAACCAACTCAGCGTGGTCGACGAATTGTTGCATGAACACTTTTTTGAGATTGGTCGCTCAGGTAGACGTTACGACAGAGCGCAGGTTGTTGATGCGCTGATCAACGACGCGCCGGAAGATGAAATCCACGCGGAGGATTTTGCAGTTACAGTGCTGAGCGAAGGATGCGCGTTACTGACGTATCGTAGTTTTGCTCTTAATGCTCAAGGCGAGATCGCCAGACCAACGCTGCGCGCGTCGATATGGATAAAAACAGGTGAAGCGTGGCAAATGCAGTTTCATCAGGGTACGCCGGAGGCGTTTTGAAACAACACGGTGATGTTGAAAAAGCCGCAATGGAATACTCTCGTAGCGGCTTTTTAGCATAAGTCATTACACTAACATTTAATTAATGAGTTCAACTGTCGCGACGGTTCCGTAATAAGTTATGTAAAGGAAACTTCCATTTTTAAATTGACCTACAGATGTTGAAACTTTTACTCCATAGATAACGTTTCCTTGTGTTCCGGCTGAATTTACAAATGCATCATATGCTTCCTGATGTTCATTTCTCTTGCGCTCCATAAACCCACGAATTAAGCCTTTATCAGAAATTTCAACAGGATATGTCTTTTCAATAAAGCCATGAATATCAATGACTTTCATGTTTGATGGTAGTGTGTCGGTGCTTAATACTAACATGCTTATATCCTTGTATTTATCAGTGATTTCCTTCTTTCATCTGTTTTCTCAGAACCCGGTTGTGTAAGCACAGGGCTACTGATCGATAAAAGAGAGAAGAGTTGAGCCATTTGCAGTTAATCAAAAGGAAAATCATACCTAGCAGAGCGGTAATTTGCGGCGTGTAGTTCGTAGTATTATCGGCGAGTAATGAGTAAAACGATGAGAAGAAGAAGATAGTGGCTACGATGCCTGTTAACGCAATTAAAAAAAGGTAAATTTTAAAACCGATAAGGGAGCCTCGCGCGGTGGCAAACATCGTTGTGACGATCAGTATGGCGTAGACTATCGCCGCGCAGAATACTCCGGCTAAGACTTTATACTCCGGTATCATTAACCATTTGAAAATGATAACCGAAACAGCAACTTGCTGCATGGCGTAACAAAAAAGGGCAAATATGGCGCTAATACCTAACGGAATGCCGGTCATATGCATACCGGTCGGCTTACCAAACAGGCTTTTCAAACGAACCCTTAGCTTTTCAAGCTGGTGAGGATCGTGGGTAGCCATTTTTTTGGCAACCACGGTGCTTAAGGCAAGGCTTTTTTTAATGTAGTTCATCATTGAACGCGAACTCAAATCCTCTGGTAATGATTGATTGTATTAAGCCCAAAACGTCTTTTCCAGACATGTATTTTGGTAGGTTTTTTAGGGTATAGCTTCGATACGCCAATGCCCAGTAGTAATGCTAACGAACCGTGTGAGGCTAACACCAAGTTATAACGCATATACATTCTGCCTACAGTTCACCCAATTTAGGCAGGGCTCGGCGGTAAAATGGCTTATGGATGCAGAATGGCATTAGTGTCATGGTGATTCATAGCATCCATCGTAGTGGCAAAAAGCCAGAATCTAGCTCCCTCTGCTTTGGTGCGTATAATGTATATTATGTTAAATGATGTATTTGGTTATCCATCCAGACTCTCAGTTGTCTCAAGCTTATCGCCCCGGCCATGTTGTTCCCTGCTCCACTCATCCTTATGGTCGGCAATGAGCAAACCTCATATCAGCCGACTGGTTACGTACTCGATATCAAAGCTGCTTCTCTTTGCAGAAACCGCTTCACCGTTATCACCATAAAAAAGCCGGGAGGATCCCCGGCTCTTTTATGCGTATCGTCAGAGAATCCCCATCTTCCTGGTCTCATCGATCCAGGGCCTGAACTCCTCCAACAAGTTGTCATAGAGTTTTTCGTCACTCATGGTGCCGAAATCATCCATCGCAAAGAAATCGGTGTTATCTACCCGGCGATCGGTAAAGTCATCCAGATTTTCGAGAATGCCGTAGTTCGAACCGCCAAGGCCGACGAACTTCCAGAAGATCGGATAATTTGCTGAGCGACGAATCGCCTCTTTAATCTCGCGCGTCTTGCTGATGCCGCCATCGGTAATAAAGACCACGTAAACCGGCAGTTTGGACTCTTTGAAGTAATCGACGATCTCTTCCATCACCGGCGGCTCATTATTCACACCGCCCAGCCCCGGCAGGATCTCAAACATCGTACGCTTGCCGTTCTTGCGTATTGTCTCGACGTAATCGTCAAGATTATCCAGCGTGACGTTCGGGTATTTTTTATGTTTCTTGCCGAACGCCCACAGATCCATCTCGCCGTCATCATCAAACTGAACGGCAAGCACCGCGATACGATCGAGTACAGCCTGGACGTTACCTTTGTTAAATTGCCCGCTCATTGAGCCGGAAGCATCCAGAACAAACGCAACGCTTGCCTGCAGCGTATCCAGTTTATTCTTCGTCAGGCTGACCGTGGCTTTCTTCGCCAGACTAACCAGCCGAGGCGATTTATCTTGCAGCTTTTTCTCAAGGCTAATGCGCGTCTGCGCTGGCGCTGGCGTTGAAGGTTGCGCGGCTGGCTGGGCAACATCAACACCATAGCTGACGGCTAATGGTTCAAGCCCGCCGTTAAAGCCCTGCCCCATTGCACGTAATTTCCAGGCGCTGTTGTGGCGATAGACTTCAGCCAGAATGATCGCTTTTTCGCTGCGTCCTGCGGTTTCAACGTGAAAATCCGCAATGCCCCGAGCCTCAATGCTTAACTGGCTCAGTGCATCAATGCTTTCGCTGCCGTCAATGACGACCGTGATGCTAATCTTGCTGACGCTGGCGGGAACCCGATCGAGCGCGATCGTGACGCTGGATTGCTGCTGCCCGAGCGCCAGTTTAACCGCGCCCTCCGCAGAGGTGAGATTATTGAAGAAGATAAAGTCGGCATCGCCGCTCACTTTTCCCCCGGCATTGAGCATAAACAGACAGGTATCGACTTCGCTCTTAAACCCTGCCCGTCCCGTGTAATGGAGGTTCAGGGTGATGAGGTTCTCCGCCAGCGGCGTGTTTTGTCCCGGTTGTAATCTCATACGTGTTGTCCTTATCAATAACCCTGCTCCCTGCCCTCAGACATGCGGGTATGCCTGAAGCGCTGAAGCGGATTCATCTCTTTTGCGTCGTTAAGGAAGTGATAGCGCGGATGCCACAATAGCCATAAAAATTGTAAACGCGGCAACGCTTTAAATATAAGAAGCAAATAAAAACCCCGGCTTACTCTCCGGGGTTTTATATTTTTATAGCGTTTAGATATTAACGCCGTGTTGGGAAGCAAGCGCAGCCAGGCCGCCCGCGAAGCCCTGCCCAACGGCTTTGAATTTCCACTCTGCGCCGTGGCGATAGAGTTCGCCGAAGATCATCGCAGTTTCAGTGGACGCATCTTCAGAGAGATCGAAGCGAGCAATTTCAGTGCCGTTGTCGTTGTTGTAAACGCGCATGAAGCTGTTGCTCACCATACCGAAGTTCTGTTTACGCGCTTCGGCTTCATAGATGGTTACCGCGAACACCAGTTTTTTGATGTCAGCAGAAACTTTGGTCAGATCGATTTTGACCTGCTCATCGTCACCGTCGCCTTCGCCGGTACGGTTGTCACCCTGGTGCTCGATTGCGCCGTCAGGGCTGGTTTTGTTGTTGAAGAAGATGAAATGGGCGTCTGACAGCACTTTACCGTCATCACCAACTGCGAATACGGAGGCGTCCAGGTCGAAACCCTGACCGTCAGTTACACGTGCATCCCAACCCAGACCGACCATGGCGATATTCATGGTAGGTGCTTCTTTAGTCAGAGATACGTTACCGCCTTTAACGAGAGAAACTGCCATTTTTAGCTCCTGCTAACAGTTGTGTTTGGGCTGAATAATCAGCCCATGTATGAGATCAAGATGCGTTGATGCCGTACTGCGCACAAACGGATGCCAGACCACCAGCATAACCCTGGCCGACCGCGCGGAATTTCCACTCGCCATTATGGCGATAGAGTTCACCAAACAGCATCGCGGTTTCGGTTGAGGCATCTTCGGTCAGATCGTAGCGAGCCACTTCAGTCTGGTTATCATCATTAACCAGGCGAATGAACGCGCCGGAAACCTGTCCGAAGCTCTGGCGACGCGCCTGCGCGTCATGAATTGTCACCACGAAGATGATTTTATCGACGTCAGACGGCACCGCATCCAGTTTGATTTTCAGCGATTCATCATCACCGTCGCCCTCGCCGGTGCGGTTATCACCGGTATGGGTTACGGAGCCGTCAGAAGAGGTTAAGTTGTTATAAAAAATGAAATCGGCGTCACCGCGCACTTTGCCGTTAGCGGCCAGCAGAAAAGCTGACGCATCCAGGTCAAAGTCCTGACCATCAGTCGAGCGCGCATCCCAGCCAAGGCCCACCAGGACATTTTTCATTGACGGCGCGGCTTTACTCAGGGATACGTTCCCACCTTTGGAAAGAGAAACACTCATAAAATAACCTCTCAAATTGTTGTGGATTTAGCGTAATACGTGAGGGGATTAACTCCCCTTTTCCTCTGAAGCGGGTTTCGCCGGGAACATCACGCTGGCGATAATGCCCAGCGCCAACACACCCAGTACAACATACAGGCTGGTCGTCGCCGAAATGCTGTAGCCATGGTGCCAGATGTGGTCGGTGGCATTCAGGCCAAGCTTCGCTGCGATAAAGAACAGCAGAACGATAACCGCCTTCTCCAGATGAACCAGGTACTGCTTCAGCGCTTCGAGCACGAAGTAGAGCGTACGCAGGCCGAGGATAGCAAACATCATGGCGCTATAAACAATCAGCGGTTCACGGCTAACAGCAATAATGGCCGGGACAGAGTCGAATGCAAACATAACATCCGAAAGTTCAACGACGGCCACACACAGGAACAGCGGTGTTGCATACAGGGCGGCTTTCTTACCGCGGCCGATGGTCACATCACTGTTTTCTGGTTTTGCCAGTTCCGCATCCACTTCCTTCTGATTAAGCAGGAAGGCATGACCCTTCAGCTTTGGCCAGATCGGGAAGAAGCGTTTCACCATGCGGTACGCCAGATGCTGGGAGTAGTCCTCGATTTCATCATCGTCGTCGCCGCTTTTCAGCATCATCACCGCAGTCCAGGCCACAATAATGGCGAAAACCACTTCAACGTATGGACCAAGGCTTAACAGGCTGGTACCAATCGCAACGAAAATACCCCTGAACACGATGGCACCAATTACGCCCCAGTAAAGCACGCGGTGACGGTAACGATCCGGCACGGCGAACCAGGAGAATATGGCCATCATCACGAACAGGTTATCGACGGAGAGCACTTTCTCCAGCGCGTAACCGGTCACAAACAGGCTGGCGACTTCCGCGCCGTGATGAATATAGAGGAAACCGGCAAATGCCATCGCAACCGCAACCCAGAAGAGTGACCAGAGCGCGGCACTCTTCAGGGATATTGGCTTGTCGTCACGGTGCATAAACAAGTCAATAAAGATGGCACCGACTGAGAGCGCGATAAAAACAATAACTGTTTCAGTCGGAAAACCGATGTGTGTTGAAACCATAATTTACCCTTAGGGATGCAGATCAGAGGCCAAATTCAGCCGGGTCGAAGCCCAGCGCGAGAGCAATTTCGCGCACGGCA
The DNA here is from genome assembly GCF_016624785.1 of Kosakonia sp. S42. Classification (NCBI taxonomy): domain Bacteria; kingdom Pseudomonadati; phylum Pseudomonadota; class Gammaproteobacteria; order Enterobacterales; family Enterobacteriaceae; genus Kosakonia; species Kosakonia sp. S42. The sequence continues at coordinate 14,655 of NZ_JACVTW010000006.1, forward strand.
GTTTTCTCATCCTGGTCAAAGTTACCGTCACTCTTCGCAACAGCAATACCAACACGCAGAGCCAGCTGCGCGGCTTCCGGTTGGTCTTTTAACGCCAGGATGTATTTCATGGTTTCGCCTTTACCGATTTCGATATCGAAATCAAAGCTCGAGACCAGTTTGTTAAAGAATTCGATCACCTCATTGGTATCGAACACTTTCAGTTCTTCGGAAGAGCGCAGAAAACCCATCATCTTCTGCTTCTCTTCAGAGCTTACGCCGTCGCTGGAGACGGCAATCCGCGCGCAGACCGCCACGGTGCCCTGCATAAATTTTTTGTTTTTGAAACGGCCAACCTGTCGGGTCAGTTCATCACGACTGGAGTTGATGGCGCCTTTTACTTTGTCAAAAAAACTCATAGTGGTGTCCTTTATTGCTGTGTTATTTAGAGCCGGCACTCCAGCGAAACCCCCAGCCAAATGCCCGGTCCATCTCATCCTGGCCTTTGAAGTACTGGTTAATTCGCTCGACTTTGATTGCCCCGTTTTCGTTTACCAGCCTGGCGATAGCGCACAGCGTGCGGCGGTTTTCACCTTCGGTAAGACGTGTCTCGATGGGTGGTTGATCCGGTATATGGATCGTGACAACACCATCCGTCTTATCCCAGCTCGGCACGCCCTGGTAGATAAAAGCGTAGATCAGGACTTCACGGATCTGCTTCCATTCACGACCATTAATGTGTAACCACTCGCCATCCGACACTTCACCGGTACGATCGTCGCCCTGCAGTTGAACGTACGGCTCGCCCTGATAGTTCCCGAAGGCGTTACCGAGCGCCTGGATAACCGACTTATAGCCATCCTGCAGCTCAACAAATGCGCCGAGATCGAGATCGATGCCCTTCGCGCCGAAAATACCGGCCAGGCCCGATTTTCCGTTGCCACGGTGCCAGTTGAGGTTAATGCGGATCTCGCCAAAGTTATCCCGTTTGGTCAGGCTGATCGCCGGTTTCTCTTTGGTGAGTGACACTTTGCTCAGGCTGATTTTGCTCTCTTTCGGCGGTGCCGGAGGCGCCACAGGCGGCGCGGGTGGCGGCGAAACTGGCGCTGGCGCAGTATCGTCGGCGATGTTGACACCGAAATGCTCTGCCAGCGGTTTCAGGCCGCCGTTAAAACCCTGCGCGACAAAGCGGAATTTCCACTCATCGTTACGGCGATAGAATTCACCCAGGATCAGCGCGGCTTCCTGACGACCGTTGACATCGACAACGCCGCTCACCAGGCTGGTTGCGCCCTGCTCTACATCAATAGTCAGCGTGCGCAGCCCGGCAACCGTCTGCCCGCCGTCACAGGTGACGGTAAAAGCGACCTTCTGAACTTCAGGCTTCAGGCGGTTAAGGGCGACAGTAAAGGTGGAGTACTGGCCTTCGCTGGCGAGGCTGATTGAGCCATCGTCGTTACGCGGCTGGCCGTAGAAGACCATATCCGCATCGCCCTGCACTTTACCGCTGGCATAGAGGCGAAACGCTGAGGCATCAACCGCGCCGCCAGAGGTGACGCGAACCCGAAGCTCTTGTGCTGGAACGGGGGCATTGCCCCCCGGCGTCAGGTTCATTAGCGTACGACCGTTGCGACGATATCAGTATGCATATCGTCAATGGTACGACCGCGGCAGGCGTGACCGTGGGCCGTAAAGTCCCAGTTGCCGCCGTTACAGCGCAGCGAGGAGATAACAATACCTGTGTGGGAGCCCTGCTCGGTCAGTTTGTAGCGGGCAAGCTCTTTGCCAGACTGATCGACCACGCGGCAGAACGCATTTTCAACGTCATTAAAGGTCTGGCCACGGAAGCTGTTTACCGTGAACGCGAGGTATTCAACGTTGGCAGGTAACCGGGTGAGATTAACGGTGATGACCTCATCATCGCCATCGCCTTCCCCGGTGAGATTGTCACCGCTGTGGACGACGGAGCCGCAGCTGGAGGTCAGTTTGCGAAACCAGATGGTGTCGATGGTATTGCCGGAGCTGTCCATCAATACGCAGCCCGCATCGAGATCGATAGAGTCGCTGCCGCTAAACAGCCCGCCGAACAGGCCCTTTTTCTTAATCGGATCCCAACCGAGACCAAACTGAAGCTGACTGAGTGCCGAAGATTGTTTGCTGAGTGATACCGTCTGGTTCTTCGTTAATGAAACCATGCTTTGTTCCTTAAATTGGTAATGGTCATGACAATCAAAGGTAGGCTAATCGCGAACGAAAAAAATCATATCATGATGAAGTTCTCTGACAAGGTAAATATTGGTAGGTTTTGGCGAAAAGGCAACATTACTGCGCTGGAATGTTCCTGTAAAAACGCGTCAAGACATTGAATTTATTATTTATTTTATTGGTTTATTTTTTTAGTAAAACGCAATCTGATGCCAGTTTTACTCATCATATTATGATTGACATGCTCTGATGACATTCTTAGACTCACCCATCACCTCCTGCTGCATGCTTTTTCGGGTAATAAAAAAATATGAATAACAAAATTTGGCTCATGGAAGGTTTGTCATCCCAAAAAGATATTATTCAGGGAATTAAAACCTTCGCCGCAGCGCAACATCTTCAGTTGACCGTGTATGCCTCACACCGCCATGAGCGTAATGAGATCTTATCCGTTGCAGACCACGCGCTGATCGAGCCACAAGAGGCCTCTGAGCGCCTGGCGTTTATCACCGATATTGTGGCAACACATGGGATTCACCATATTCACGCTGGCCGCAACACCCTGTGGTTTGAAGAGCACCGCGCCGCCATTGAGGCCACCGGCGTCACCCTCACTACCGGATCCACCAGCGCAGAGTGGCTCGCATTAGCCGAAGATAAAGTCGCATTTGCCGGGCTGATGCAGCAACACGCGCTGCCGGTCGTCCCCTCATGGCGGGTTGATTCGGTGAGCGATCTGCAAAACTACCTCGCGTCGCCGCCCTTCTCTGACAGCCCAGTCTGCGTAAAACCGGTAACCGGCATTTATGGCATGGGTTTTTGGCGTTTTGATGACACCGCAGCGGCGATGCATCTCTTCAACCATCCCGAAAACCGCACGGTTAACCCGCAGCACTATCTTGCCGCGCTCGCCAGTGCCGAATCATTTAAGCCACTGGTATTAATGCCCTACCTGCCAGGCCCGGAATACTCCGTCGATATTTTTGCCGACAACGGCGAAATCCTCGCGGCCGTTGGTCGCAGAAAAGAGGGCGCGATTCAGTATCTGGTTAATGAAGGTGCTGCCTTCGAACTGGCCTGTGAGTGTGCCCGCGTGATGAAAGCCGACGGGCTGGTTAACGTGCAGACACGCAACGATCGTCAGGGAACGCCGCTGCTGCTGGAGATTAACATGCGCCCTTCCGGCGGGATCGGTTATACCCAACATAGTGGTGTCAACTTACCGGGCCTGTTTGCGGCGTTTAAACTTGGCCTGCTGACAAAAGATGAGGTCATCGGGCGTGCAGCATCCGCCTTTTCCCCCGTCGCCGTAAGAGCGGTGACAGACGTGCTGCTCTATCCGCAGACCCTCTCTAACCGACTGAACTAAGGCTGGATTATGTCTTTAGTGCCTGAAGATGCACGCTATCGCCGTACGCTCTCCTGCGGCGTCATCCAGGTGACGCGCAACCAGGGAGAGATCGCGCTGCAAAACCTGTTCGAAATCGCCGAGCGACGCAACCCTAAACGGGCGTTTCTCTTTGTCAGTAAAGTGCTCGGCCGCCATATTCCCGTTTCGCCTGCCATCATGCGCCAGGCTTACAGGCAGCTTGCCAGTCAGTTCCCGGCCGATCTGCCGGGCCCGGTGCTCTTTATCGGCATGGCGGAAACCGCCGTCGGTCTGGGCGCTGGCGTATTTGACGAACTGCGCCATACCTATAGAGAGTCGGTTTATCTCACTTCGACCCGCCACCCTGTCGAGGGTGAACTGCTCTGCGAGTTTAAAGAAGAGCACAGCCATGCCACCGACCATCTGATCTACTGGCCTGATGATGAAGAGAAGCGCCGCCGGGTGAGCGACGCGCGCACGCTGGTGATGATTGATGACGAAGCGACAACCGGCAACACCTTCATCAACCTGCTGGCGGCGCTCCGTGAAACCGGCCACCTGCCGCAGCTGGAGCAGGTGGTTGCCATTACGCTGACCGACTGGAGCAATAATGCGTTACCGGCGCGCTGCCCGCTGCCGGTCACGGCGGTCTCCCTTGTCAGCGGCGAATGGAGCTGGACTCCGTTTCCCGATGCGCCTGTACCGGTCATGCCCGCCGTGAATGTCACCTCCCGCGGCACGTGGGAGATCACCGGCAAACAGAGCTGGGGCCGTCTCGGGATGATCGCGCCAGCCGCCGACCTGGGCCGCGAGATCCGCGTTGCGCCGGGTGAGCGCGTGCTGGTTCTCGGCAGCGGTGAGTTTGTCTGGGAGCCGTTCCTGCTGGCCGAGCGTCTTGAAAACGCTGGCGCGCAGGCCTTTTACAGCTCGACGACCCGCTCCCCAATTGCGCTGGGCTTTGCCATCGAGTCGGTTATCTCCTTTACCGACAATTATGGTCTCGGCATTGCCAATTTTGTCTATAACGTCGGCCACCAGCGGTTTGACCGCGTGCTGCTCTGCACCGAGACGGCGGCTGAGAGTATCGATACCCAGTTGCTGACGGCGCTGGCGGATGTTGCCCCTGTCGTTGAGGTTGTTACCTATGAATAAGCCAGTCGTATTGAGCGATCTTGATGACACCCTGTTCCAGACCCGCCGCAAAATGGTCGACGAGCTGGCGCTGGAGCCTTTTCGCACCGGTGCCGTGGACCGCTCGCTGTCGCCACGCAGTTTTATGACCGAAGAGCAGGCGATGTTAGTGGACTGGCTGCTGGAGCAGGCCGAGCTTATTCCGGTTACCGCCAGGGGAACGGAAGAGATTAGCCGCGTGCAGATCCCCTTCCGCTCCTGGGCCATTACTACCCATGGGGCGGTGATCCTGACGCCAGAGGGCAAGCCCGATGAGGTGTGGAAAGCCCATATGCTCGATAAATTGTCTGCCTATGGGGAGAGGCTCGTCACCATGCAGCGCCTTATCACCGAAATGATGGAGGCGAAGGGCATCAACGCCTGGGCGAGACTCAATTATGAGTATGATGGCACGCCGATCTATATGGTGATGAAACACCGGGACAGCACGCGCCTTGACGAGCTGAATGCCATTGCCGATGAGATCGAGCAGCAGTTCCCGACCGACGGTTTCTACATTCACCGCAACAGTAACAATGTTGCCTGGCTTCCTCAGCCCGTCGAGAAGGGGCTGGCCGTGAGCTGGTTGCTGGAGAAACTGCGCGCCGAACGCGGCATTTTCCCGGTGCTGGGTCTCGGCGACAGCCTGAGCGATCACCGTTTTATGCAGCTCTGCAGCTGGTTTGGGATGCCGCGTCAGAGCCAGTTTGCCGACGCCATTGCGCAGCGCATTTTTAATGAGGGTTAACATGCAGCCACAAGCGAGCTTTTCCGGTTCCTACTTACCCGGCGACGTGGAGTTCCTGCTTCAGCCTGTCGAGATGGAGATGACCCCGGTCGATCAAAAAGAGGCGTTGATCCAGTCAGGCAAAAAGCACTACTCCGACATGCTCAGCCAGGAGCCGGCACCGACACCGTGGCACCTCGATCTGTTTAAGCGGGCGCTCGACAGCGGTGCCGAACGGCTTGCCAGAGAGGTTACGCAACTTGCCCGCGAACTGGCGGCACGCTTTGGCGACGAACCGGTTATTCTGGTCAGCCTTGTTCGCGCGGGCGTCCCGCTCGGCGTGATGCTGCACCAGGCCCTGCGCGATATGGGCAAAGCCTCTTTTCACTACGGCATCAGTATCATTCGTGACCGTGGTATCGACAGTGAAGCGCTGAAGATTATCGAGCGTCAGCACGGCACGCGCGGCATTGTGTTTGTCGATGGCTGGACAGGTAAAGGCGCCATCACCGGGGAGCTGATCCGCACCCTCAAAGGACGCGAGGGCTATCCGCCGCAGCCGCGTCTGGTGGTGCTGGCCGATCCCTGCGGCTGTTCATGGCTGGCGGCGAGCGACGACGACTGGCTGATCCCCTTTGGTATTATGGGCGCGCCGGTATCGGGCCTCATCTCCCGCTCGGTGTGGACTGAAGAGGGGCTACACGGCTGTGTGGTCTGCGATCATCTGCGTGAGTATGAGTGCAGCCGCGTGCTGGTCGATACCGTTGCGCAGTTTCGTAAAACGCTGCAACCCGCGAGCCTCCCTGCCCTGCACTGGGATCTGGATGCCGCGCAGGCGTTATGGCAAAAGAGCCGCGAGGTGATCGCCGATCTCGCTGAGCGGTTTAACGTCGACAGCGTCAACCGGATCAAACCCGGGATTGCGGAAGCGACCCGCGCGGTGCTGCGCCGCGTACCCGATCACGTCTTTGTGCGTGCAACCGACGATCCGGACGTTGCCCTGCTCGTCGGGCTGGCGCGCGAAAAAGGCATTGCCGTTACTGAGATGGGCGCGCAGCTCGGGCAGTACCGGGCCGTCACGATAATCAAGAAGGTACTCTGATGACTACACGCCTCTCTCCCTGGCATCTGGGCGCGACGCTCTACATGCCCGCCACACGTAACGATATTGCCGGGGCGATCCTCGACGGGAAGATCCCCGGCCTGCGCTCGCTGGTGATCTGTCTGGAAGACGCGGTCAGCGAAGCGGATATGCCGGATGCCCTTGCCAACCTTGCGCAGCTGTTACACACCCTCAACGCTGCCAAACAGGCTGGCGGCAATGGTGACTGGCCGCTGGTGTTCATTCGCCCGCGCCACCCTGAGATGGGGAAATGGCTGAAGGAGCACCTCGATCTCTCTGCCGTTGACGGGTTTGTGCTGCCGAAATTCACCCTCAGCGCACTGCCGCAGTGGTGGGAGATTATGGGCAATACGCACCTCTGCATGATGCCTACCCTCGAAACCGAAGAGGTGTTTGACGTTGTTCAGATGCGTGAGCTGGCTATCGCCCTGCTCGCCCACCCCTGTCACAGCCGGATTATTGCGCTGCGCATCGGTGGCAACGATCTGATGAACGTGGTCTCCCTGCGTCGTCCGCGCGATCTGACGCTCTACGACAGCCCGATGGGGTACGTGATCAAAATGCTGGTGTCGGTTTTTGCACCGCGTGATTTCGCGCTGACCGCGCCCGTTTGCGAACACATTGACGATCATGATGTGATGGCGCGTGAGCTGGCGCTGGATATGGCGCATGGTCTGGTCGGTAAAACGGCGATCCACCCGCGGCAGATTGCAGTCATTGAACGCGCGTTGATGGTCACTCAGGGCGAGCACTCCGACGCCCTGCGCATTCTCAACTCGACCCAGGCGGTATTTAAATCCCAGGGGTCGATGTGCGAACCGGCGACGCACCGTCGCTGGGCCGTCGGTATTCTCGAACGCGCGCAGGTGTATGGTCTGGTGAATGAGCAAAGCGCCGATGGCATCAGGCTGCTTCCCGCGACTCAGCATCAATAAGGGCGCGCGTGATTTAGCTCATATTGAGGATCGGCCTGCTAGCATTGATGGCCATTTTGTTCAGGGAAGCGAACTGAGAGAAGAATAGCGCAACGTTAATGTCAGACGTTTGAACGCACTTGATCCACTACCTTTGAGGCAGGCTAAACCTAACGATGCAATTAAACACCAGACAGGAAAGGATTTTTAAGCTCGCCAATTTACTGGGTTCCGGTAAACCCGTCGCTGCGGCCGATATTATCACCAGCCTCGAGTGCTCAGAGCCAACGCTTACCCGGGCGCTGAAGGAGCTGCGTGAGTCCTACTCCGCGGAGATCAAGTACAGCAAGGCGGCGCACTCTTACCATCTTGTTAATCCGGGGCATCTGGATAAGAAGACCTTGCGTCGTATGAATGAAGCGCTCGCGGCGCACGCCGAGCTGAAAACCAGCGAATCGGGCGGCAGAGTTTATCTTGATAAAGATAAAAAAACCGCCGTTTCGCTCTCGCTGCGTATGCGCATCTTGCGCAAAATCGACCGGCTGGCGAATCTCAGCGGTACGACGCGCAGTGAAGCCGTGGAAAAGCTGGCCGAACGCGCCGTCGACGACCTGATTAAAGAGTTCAACGCCAAAAAGCTCGCGCGTTAATTCCCGTGCCCCGGCAGCAGGCCGGGCGCCACGTTTTGCCCCTCTTCTTATCTTTCCCTGTTGATGCCTATAAAAGTTGGCGTCTTGACACGCATTGCACATGGTCGCCACGCTGAATGCGGACTAAACTTCGCAGAGGCCGCGCGGCATAACGCTATGTAGTTGTTGAAAAAGCGCTAATTTCATTTAAGGCTCTCTTTTTTTTCCTGCGCTTCGCTGCAATTCACAGTCTCTCCCGGCTTTCTCTGCTATTGCTGGATACAAACCTTTCATACCTCTAACAGGATTAGATAATGCGAAGACTACCCGTTTATCTGTTGCTTGATACCTCTGGTTCGATGCATGGCGAACCGATCGAAGCCGTCAAAAATGGCGTGCAGACACTCCTCACTACCCTCAAGCAAGATCCCTATGCCCTGGAAACCGCCTATGTTTCGGTGATCACCTTTGACTCATCGGCACGCCAGGCCGTCCCGCTGACCGATCTGCTGAGCTTCCAGTTACCGTCCCTTGCCGCCAGCGGCACAACCTCCCTTGGTGAAGCGCTCTCGCTTGCCGCCAGCGCCATCAGCAGTGAAGTGCAGAAAACCACCGCAGATACCAAAGGTGACTGGCGACCGCTGGTGTTTCTGATGACCGACGGTTCCCCGACCGACGACTGGCGCAAAGGGTTGCAGGATTTTAAATCGGCGCGCACCGGCGTCGTGGTGGCCTGCGCAGCGGGTCATGATGCGGACACCAGCGTGCTGAAAGAGATCACCGAAGTGGTGCTGCAGCTTGATACCGCCGATAGCTCATCCATCAAAGCCTTCTTCAAATGGGTCAGCGCCAGCATCTCGGTAGGCAGCCAGAAGGTGGAATCCAGCAAAAAAGAGGTGATTGGCCTCGACGATCTGCCGCCACCGCCGCCGGAAGTGAATGTCGTTTTATAACTCATCGATTAAGGGGACGTTATGTCTGTCAGTCTGAGCAAAGGCCAGGGCGTGAGCCTGAAAAAAAATGAGCACGATCTCTCCTCCGTCACCATTGGTCTGGGTTGGGATATCAACGAAGAGAAGAAAGGCTTACTGGGCGGGCTGTTTGGTAAGAAAGAGGAGGAGTATGACCTCGATGTGATCGCCTTCCTCTGTAACGCCGCAGGAAAGGTGACCGATCTCGGCAAAGTGGAGAATGGCAAACCGACGCTGGTCGATGGCGACATTATCTTTTTCAACAGCCTGCGCCACAAATCGGGTGATATCTGGCTGACGGGCGATAACCGCACCGGCGCGGGTGACGGCGACGATGAGCAGATCATCGTCAAGCTGAATGCGCTGGACGCCAGATATGAAAAAATTGTCTTTATCGTGCAGATCTATAACGGGGAAAAATTGCAGCAGCACTTCGGTAAAGTGCAGAACGCGTTTATCCGTGCCGTTGATGCCCGTAACGTTGAGATGGCGCGCTTTGATCTCTCCGGCGGGCCGAACTTTACTCACCAGCGCTCCATGGTGTTTGCCGAACTGGTGCGCGAACCGACCGGCTGGAAGCTGAATGCCATCGGCGAACCCTCGCCTTCAGACTCCTTTGTTGCCCACCTGAGGAACTATATGTGATGCGCCGCTTACCTGTTTACCTGGTGATCGACACCTCCGGCTCGATGCGCGGCGAGTCGATTCACGCCGTTAACGTCGGTATCCAGGCGATGCTGAGCGCCCTTCGTCAGGATCCCTACGCCCTTGAAAGCGTCCATATCTCCATCATCACCTTCGATAATGCGGCGCGTGAGTTTATTCCGCTGACGCCGCTGGAGGATTTCCAGTTCGCCGACATCGTCGTGCCAAGCGCGGGAGCCACCTTTACCGGTGCGGCGCTGGAGTGCCTGATTGAGTGCGTCGACCGGGATGTGCGTCGCGCCGATGGCGACCAGAAAGGTGACTGGCGACCGCTGGTCTTTCTGATGACTGACGGCACGCCCTCTGATGCCTTCGCTTATGGCGAAGCGGTGAAAGCGATTCGCAGCCGCGCGTTTGGCTCAATCATCGCCTGTGCGGTTGGCCCGAAAGCGGGCCACGAGCACCTCAAACAGCTGACAGATAAAGTGGTGTCGCTCGAAACCCTCGACTCAACGGCCTTCGCGGGCTTCTTTAAATGGGTCTCGGCGAGCGTCTCATCGGGCAGCTCCAGCGCGGGCGTGAATAACGACTCGGATAACCTTCCGCCGCCACCGCCGGAGATCCAGCTGGTGCTGTAAGGAACAGGAGAGGCGTCTGCGCCTCTCTGCCACTCCCCTTTTGTTCGCGTTACACGGCCCTCACGAGGATAAGCAATGAGACGCCTTCCGGTATTTTTTGTCCTGGACTGCTCAGAGTCCATGATTGGTGAAAACCTGAAAAAAATGAACGATGGTCTGCAAATGATCGTCAGTGATTTAAGAAAGGATCCCCATGCGCTGGAGACCGCCTGGGTCTCGGTCATCGCCTTTGCAGGCATTGCGCGCACCATTGTTCCGCTCCATGAAATCGCCTCGTTTTATCCGCCGCGCCTGCCGATTGGCGGCGGCACGCACCTTGGTGCCGCGCTGCGCGAGCTAAGCGTGCAGATCGACAGCCAGGTGAGGGTCACCACCCATGAAGTTAAAGGGGACTGGAAACCGGTGGTCTACCTGCTGACCGACGGCCGCCCGACGGATGATCCCAGCGCGGAGATCAAACGCTGGAAAGAGCACTACGCCCGCAAAGTTAACCTTATTGCGGTCGGTCTTGGCCCCTCGGCGGATCTCAATATCCTCAGGCAGCTGACGGAAAATGTGATGCTGTTTACCGAGTCCCGTGAGGGTGACTTTACCCGCTTTATTAAGTGGATCACCGCCTCCGTCACCGCCCACAGCCGCAGCGTGGGCGAAGAGAAACCGCCCGAACTCAACCAGACGGAGTATATCGTCCGGCTGGCGAAAGAGGACGTTGTCCGCGCCTATGATGAGAACTGCGTGACGCTCACCGGGCGGTGTAGTAAAACCCGCCGCCCCTATCTGATGAAATATGAGCGCCCGCCGGTGAACGTCTCCGGTCTCGATTTCCGGCTTAACCTGAACAACTTCAATATTGCCGGTTGCTACCCTATCGATGAAGAGTATTTCGACTGGTCTGACGCCTCGACCTATAACGTCCAGGTGAATACCCGCGATCTGCACGGCGTGCCGGGCTGCCCCCACTGTGGCAACGCCAGCGCGTTTGCCATGTGCGCCTGCGGCAAACTGCTCTGCATCGATGGGCCTGATGAGGTGGTCTGCCCATGGTGCGAAAGAGTGCTCTCCTTCAGAGATAACGGCGGAGAGTCCGATTTTGACGTCAGCAGAGGACGAGGCTAATGAGCGTTAAAAAAGAGATTATCGGCTTTATTCTCCACTCGCACGGTCATCACGTCGGCGACGAAGAGTTAGACGCGTTATCCGGGGAGCCTGCGCTGCGGGACAAACTCGACGCGTTATTAACCGAACTGGAAAACCAGCTCGCGGCCGTTGAGGGTAAGGCCACAACACCGCAGGCTGAGGAGAGCGCTGAAGCGATCGAATCAGCAGACGACGCGGTAACAGAGCCCGACGCTGAACAGGCCGCGCCGCGCCCGGAGTTGTGGAAGCTAATGCCCTACTACGAATTTGAGACCCCGGCAAAATCGACCCTTGAGCCAACGCCGCCGGTGTTGAAGCCAGGCCAGGTGCCGCCAGCGCGATCCGCCGAAACGGAACGTCCACGCCCTGCGCCCTGCGCACGTATCAGCGTGCCCAATGCCCGCGCAGGCGAAGCCTTTTGTGCCCCGCTGGTGATTACCCTTGATGATGGGCAGACGGCAACCATTAATGATGTGGTGATCCCTGACGCGTGCGGGCTTCATTTCGACAAGGCGCAGCAGGTACTGAGCGGCGTACCGACACAGAGCGGCGATATCGAGATGCTGGTGCGCTGGTCCTGCGCCTCGCACGAAAGCGGTGAAACGCCTCTGCTGTTTGTGGTGAACCCCGATCCGCGCAGCCTGTGGAAAATCATTGAGCCACCAGCGGATGCCCCCTACCCGAAAGCGCATGTCGAACATGAAGGGATTGTGCGTGATGGCGTGAGGATCGCCGGGGCGAGCCGCCGCGGGCGCTCCCATGAGCATGCGGGCAGCTTCCGCGATGACGACTTCTATCTCAATCACAGCGAAGAGACAGGCTGGAGCGTGATGCTGGTGGCCGATGGCGCGGGCAGCGCGGCAAACTCCCGCGAAGGGTCGCGCATTGCCGCCGAAGTGGCCGGGGAGTATCTCTTTAGCCAGTTACGCGGGGCGCGAGGCGCGGAGTTAAAGCAGCAGATCGCGCGCTGGGGCACAGAAGAGCAGCAAAACACCATTAACGCGATGCTGCACCACTTTAAGCAGGCGGCAACCCTTGCTGTTAACAGCATCTCGAATGAGGCTATTCGCGCGGAGCAGCCGGTCAAAACCTACTCCACCACGCTGCTGGCAACCGTCTCACTGCGGCTTGGCGAGCAGCTGTTTGCCGCCTCGTTCTGGCTGGGCGACGGCGCAATTGCCGCCTACAGCCCCTCGGGCAAAGTGCGCGTGTTGGGCAATCCTGACAGCGGAGAGTATGCCGGGCAGACGCGCTTTCTCGACGCCTCGATTATTGCCGATCCCGCCTTCTCCGGGCGTATCAGCGTCGGCAAGTGGCAGGATGTCTCGCATCTTATCCTGATGACCGATGGCGTCTCCGATCCCCGCTTTGAAACGGATAACGGCCTGCGCAGCGACGAGAAGTGGACGCAACTGGTCAACGAGCTTTCACCCCTGCTTGCGGATGCCGGGCAGGCACCGGAACGTCTCGCCGAGTGGCTCAACTTTTTCTCCCCTGGCAACCATGATGACCGCACTCTTGTGCTGGCATGGTGACTGACACGCGTTACGGGTGACTGAATATGGCAAATATCGTTACATGTACAACAAAAGATGGGCAGACGGTGCAGTACGTCGACGACGTCATCGGATCGGGTTCGATGAAAGATGTCTACTTCTCACCGGACAAGTCCTATGTGGTGGCCTTCTACCACAAGCCGCAAAACGCCCAGGCGAGAGAGCGGATTGATATGATCACCGGGCGTTACCGGCAGAATATCTTTGAGCAGGCAGGCGGCGATTACTGGAAAGATCTCTTCTGCTGGCCGACGCATGTCGTGGAACACAACAACAAAATCGGTATTGTCGTTCCCGTCTATCAGCAGCACTTCTTCTTTAAGTATGGCTCGAAGAATGATGACTTCCTCGGCATCAAAGGACGCGAAAAAGAGGGGAAATGGTTCGCCAGCGCCAGTAACCAGAACAAATTCCTCGATCCGCGCGAGCGCGGCAACACCCTCACCTATCTGAAGGTCTGCCTGCTGCTGACCCGCGCGGTAAGAAGGATGCATGCCGCAGGCCTCTGCCACAGTGATTTGAGCTACAAAAACGTGCTCGTCGATCCCGAGCAGGGTCACGCCTGTATTATCGACGTCGATGGGCTGGTGGTGCCGGGAAAATACCCGCCTGATGTGGTCGGCACCCCCGATTTCATCGCGCCGGAAGTGGTGGAAACCAGCCACCTTGCGAAAGAGGATCCTAAGCGCGTGCTGCCGAGCATCGCGACGGATCGCCATGCGCTTGCGGTGCTGATCTATATGTACCTCTTTTTCCGCCACCCGCTCAGAGGTGGAAAAATCCACGATCTCGATGATGAAACACGGGACGAAACGCTGGCGATGGGCGAGCGGGCGCTGTTTATCGAACACCCGACGGACAGAAGCAATGCGGTGAAGCTTAATCAGATCTCCCCGTTTGCGCTGCCCTGGGCCGACCCGGAAAAAATTCCCTATACCATCATGGGACCTTACCTGACGCCGCTGTTCGATCGTGCGTTTATCGAGGGGTTACATAACCCCACCCGTCGCCCGACGGCTGATGAGTGGGAAAGCGCGCTGGTGAAAACCGTGGATCTGATCCAGCCCTGCCAGAACAGCAGCTGTGATCAGAAGTGGTATGTCTTCTCCGGCAAAACCAAACCGGTCTGCCCTTACTGTGGAACGCCCTACCGCGGGAAATTGCCGATTCTTAACCTCTACTCCTCCCGTAAGGCAGGCAGCTTCCGGCCTGACGATCACCGCTTAATGGTGTGGAGTGGTCAATCCCTTTACGCCTGGCATGTGAACCGGCTAATTGCGCCGAATGAGCGCACCACCGCGGAGCAGAAAAAGCGTGTTGGCTACTTTGTTTACCATAACGATCAGTGGTGGCTGGTGAACGAAGGGATTGAGGGGCTGATGTCGCTCCCGGATAAAAAGATCATCCCGATTGGCGACAAAATCGAGCTGACGGACAACGCGCAGTTCGTTCTCTCCCAGGAAGAAGGCGGCAGGCTTGTGGTAGTTCAGCTCCTTTCCAACTGATTAACATCAACAGCAGGCAGCCTTTGCCTGCTTTTTTTACCGGAGTTCATCATGCTGCCAACCCTTACTACCATTGATGGCCTTTTTTACCGGGCAATCGATCCTGCGTACCGCGATCTGGCGCTGGCGGGGTCGCGAAACGCCGGCAGATATTCGCGGGCCGATCAACCGACACTCTACCTGAGTTCCTCGCCCGAGGGCGTCGACGCGGCGATGCAGGCGCATAAAGCGAACCGCAGCGCGCAGCAGGAGATTATTCAACTGCGCGTTCACGCCGCCCGCATTTTCGATTTACGCAGCGATGCGGCGTTATCCGCCGCCGGTATCGATCTCGCTGATGCCGTTGCGCCGTGGCAGGAGATTGTCGCTTCGGGCGGTACGCCCTCCTCCTGGCGCGTGCGTCAGCAGCTGGAAACAGTGGGTGCGGCGGGATTGATTGACCCTTCGCGCAAAGCACCGGGTCTCTGGCATCTGGTGCTGTTTAGCTGGAATAACGGCGCCGGGCAGCCCGAGGTGGAGATGGTGACATAAAAGGCTGTGAACATAACAACTTGTTTATCAATGTAAAAAAATATGTTCACACACGCTTTTTGAGCACAGATAAATCTCAGATCATTGCAAAACCATTAATTATGGTAGGCAATTATTGTTGATCGATACTATTTTTATGCGATATTTACTCTTGTCTTGACGGTGTCTCCTGCCTAATCAAGACCCGCTCGTGACTGAGCAAAACTGATGATGTACTAAAAGAAAAAATAGTATTTTGACTCTGCTGCCCTCCCGTGAGGGCATTTTTTTTGCCTGCGTTCTAGTAACAACGCTGCATCGCAATCCGTCTGTTCGCATCCAGCCCGCTTGCGGCTTCTGCGGCAATCAGGTTTTTAAGCCGTGGCGAAAGCGCCTCCTCTTTGATCGGCTCAAACCCCAGTGAGGCGTAAAACGCAGCGTTGAATGGCGCATAGCGATCGGTGGTCAGCGACGCGCCCGCTAAACCGCGCCTCTCACCTGCGCTCAGCAGCGCCCGCAGCAGCTGGCGACCAATCCCCTTGCGCTGCCATGCCGGGTGAACATCCATTTCGGCGATATGCAGCCAGTTATCCACGATCTGCGCCCCGGCAAATCCGACCGGCTGTTGGTCGGCAGTAAAGGCCACCAACAGCAGCCCTTCGTGGGATAACTGTTCGAGATCTTCAAGGCTGGAGGCCGCCGGTTCACCGCTTACCGCCCCGGCGGCCCGCAGCGTTTCAAAAGCGGCGAGTTCAATCTCTCTTAGCGCGGCGAGATGCCCGGTGCGGGCTGGCGCAATAGTGATGTCATTCATTGGGTTCCTGAATTATTCGAGGCAATCAGTTCACTGTCGATTATCTCTTTAACCACCCCTTCTGTCTGCCAGCGCGTCAGCTTCTCCACTACCGTGTGAAAGAGCGCATCCTGCTGGCGCGGCAGGCAGATCGCCTGGGCAATCTGCATAAAATCATCCTCCAGCACGCGGTATCCGGGGTGTTGAGCCGCCGTTTGCTCCAGGGGCTGGCGGATCCCGGCGACCATATCGCCCTCTCCACTTAGAAAGGCCTCGATCGCCGCCTGGGATGAACTCAGGCGATTGAGCGTGGCGTGATCAAGCTTGCGGGTTAAGTAGAGATCGTAGGCCGCGCCCCGGCCGACGTTTATCACCACGCCGGGTTTATCCATCTGCGCCACGCTCTGCCACGGGCTTTGCGCCTTGACCAGCGCCGTGCCCTGAATGGTGATATAGGGCTGGGTAAAGCGTAATGTCTCTTCGCGTTTCGGATCGACGGCAAGGAAAGCGATATCCCAGACACCGTTCTCTGCATCCTCCACCACTTTTCCGGCGGTCGGATAGGTAATAAATTGCGCCTCTTTTGCCATATCGGCGGCAATCCGCCGGGCAAGTTCTACGGTGATCCCGGCAGGCTCACCCGCCGCGGTCTGGCGGGCAAGCACGGCGTTACCTAAATTGATGGCGAAACGAAGCGGTTGACTGGCTGACATAGTGCTTCTCCTGAAAGCAGTTTATGCCTTCAAAAGATAGCAGACGGGCGTCACTGCTGGCGGGCAATCAACCTTTTCAGCTCGGGAATACAGGAGCCGCAGTTGGTGCCGCACTTAAGCTTTTCACCAAGGCGCGAGACGCTGTTGCACCCGGACTGAATCGCCTCGCCGATCGCCCGCTCACCGACAGCAAAACAGCTACAGATTGTCGCACCGGCAGGCGCTTTGCCGCTGGCGCTGCGCCCGGCCAGCAGCGCCAGCCGTTGTGCGGCGCTTTGTGGCGGCCGGGAAAAGGCGGCGATCACCGCTGCCCGGTCCGGCTGCGGGCGCTGGCGGTGCGCGTAAAAGGCCAGTTGCAGTTCGCCATTCGCCCAGGCGAGCAGATTAAACCCCTCGTCGCCAAGAGTGGCGGGCTGGCACAGCCACGCGTCAGCCAGAACATGTTCGTGCAGCCACGCCATCCATGATGTTGGCCACGCACTGTCCGCGAGCGCAAAGTGCGTCACGCCGGGCTGAGTGATGCGGCTCCAGTAGGCGGTTTTCGGCGCGGAAAGCGTATCTTCACGCAGAAAGAGTTCGCCCTGCCAGGCGGCCTGCCAGCGCTGAATATTGACCGGCATCTGTTTGCTCTCCGGCTGGCCGGAAAGGGGATCGGTCTCGGCGGCAATCAGCGCATCGACTCTCGCCTGCTGGCTGAAGGCGCTGTTCCAGTGCATCGGCACAAACACCCTGCCGCGCGGTTGCAGCGCATCCGGCTGCGCACGCAGCAGCAGCCAGCCGTGTGTTGATGAAACGCGCAGCAGATCGTCGGCGCTAATCTGCGGCGCATCGTCGGGGTGAAACTGGCAAAACGGCTCGCTGATATGCTGCATCAGCCGTGGAGACTTACCGCTGCGCGTCATGGTGTGCCACTGATCGCGGATGCGCCCGGTGTTCATCACCAGCGGCCAGCGCGGCGTCGGTGGGTTGGCGGGCAGACGCGGCGTTACCGCAATCAGGCGTGCCTTCTCGTCGGCAAAAAAGAAGCGATTATCGGTAAATAAGCGCGCCGTGCCGTGGGGATGCAGCCCATTCACTGGCCACTGAATGGGGTTAAGATCGTCCCACTGCTGACGTGTGAGCGTCGCCAGGCCGCTGATATCAAACGCCCGCGTGCCCTCATTTTCAAACCCCGACAGTGCGGCATGTTCGCAAAAGATCTCCGACGGGTGCTGCCAGCTAAAGGCGTCGGCAAACCCCATGCGCTGCGCCACCTGGCTTATGATCCACCAGTCGGCGCGCGCCTCGCCCGGTGGCGGCAGAAAGGCGCGCTGGCGGGAGATGCAGCGCTCAGAGTTGGTGACGGTGCCGTTTTTCTCGCCCCACGCCAGCGCTGGCAGGCGGATATGCGCTGCGCGAGTGGTATCGGTGTCGCGCATCACATCCGAGACAATCACCAGCTCGCAGCGCGCCAGGCCGGCGCGCACCCGATCGGCATCCGGCAGCGAGACCAGCGGGTTAGTGCCCATAATCCACACCGCTTTTATCTCGCCCTTTTCCACGGCGCGAAAGAGATCGACGGCATTCAGTCCGGGATTTTTTGTGACGTTGTCACTCTTCCAGAAGCGCCCGACGCGGTCGACCTCCTGCGGCGAGAAGCCCATATGTGAAGCCAGCTGGTTAGCCAGCCCGCCCACTTCCCGGCCGCCCATCGCATTTGGCTGACCGGTTATCGAAAACGGCCCGCATCCTGCGCGGCCAATTTTTCCCGTCGCTAAGTGAAGGTTAATAATGGCGTTGCACTTATCAACGCCGGAGGTGGACTGGTTAATCCCCATTGAGTAGAGCGTCACCAGCGTATCGCTGGCGGCAATCATCTGGTAAAAGGCCCGCAGCGCCTCCTGCGGCAGCTGGCAATAGTCGGCGGTGCGCTCAGGCGTCCACTCCCCGACCGCCGCCAGCGTCTGCGCTGCGCCAGTGGTGTAATGGTTGAGAAACTCCCGGTCGAGCTTGCCCTGCTGCGCCATAAAATGGAGCGCGCCGCAAAATAGTGCCGCATCGCTGCCGGGGCGCAGCGGCAGGTGGAGGTCGGCGAGATCGCAGGTGGCGGTGATGCGTGGGTCGATAACGATAATGCGCATCTCTGGCCTCGCCTGTTTGGCTCTCATCAGCCGCTGATAGACCACCGGGTGCGCCCAGGCGGTGTTTGAGCCGGTGAGGATCACGCACTCGGCAAGCTCCAGATCCTCATAGCTGCACGGCACCGCATCGGCACCAAACGCCCGTTTATAGCCGACTACCGCCGAGGCCATACAGAGGCGCGAGTTGGTATCCATATTGCCGCTGCCGATAAACCCCTTCATCAGCTTATTGGCGACATAGTAATCCTCCGTCAGCAACTGGCCGGAGCCATAAAAGGCCACCGCCTGCGGGCCGAACTGCGCAATCACCCGCTGCAACCCCGCCGCCACCGCATCCAGCGCACGCGCCCAGCTTACCGGCTGCAGGTCGATCTCCGGCTGCAACAGTCGCCCGGCGAGCTCCAGCGTTTCGCCAAGCGCGCTGCCTTTCACGCAGAGCCGCCCGTGGTTCGCCGGGTGCAGCGTATCGCCCTGGGCGCTAAACCCTTGCCCTTCAGGCTGCATACGCACCCCGCACCCGACGCCGCAGTAAGCGCAGGTGGTGGAGACCGCCGCGCCCGTCACAGGCTCACCGTGGCGATGCGCTGTTCGCGCCCTGCCGCGACGCTTTGCGGCTGCGCCTGCACCCACACGCGCCCGCCCTCCACTTTTACCGGCCAGACGCTGAGCGCGGTCTGCTCATCATCGAGGCTGCGGCCATCGCGCAGGCGAAAGCGCTGCTTATAGAGCGGCGAAATCACTACCGGTTCGCCGTTAACATCCCCCAGCAGGCCGCGCGCCAGCACGTTTGCCTCGCTATCCGGTTCATGGTTGCTGAGGGCAAACACCTGCTGCGGATGATCCGGCAGATGGAAGAGCGCGATTTGCTGATGGCCGAGCCGCGCCGCCATCCCCGCATGGCGCGGGATTTCCGATAATGGGCAGAGATCGACCCAGCCCTGCGGTAGCGGTTTGTGCGTAGCAGAAGGCAACGCGGCGCGCTCCTGCGCCGTTACCGGGCGGATCTGCTGGCGCTCCGGCACCATCACCACCCCTTCATCGGGCTGGTCGCTGTTGACAAACGGGCGGAACAGCGCCAGCCGATCCGGGTCCGAGAGCGTGGTCTGCCATTCGCACTGATAAGCGTCGATCACCGTCTGCATCTCGCTCTCCAGCTCGGCGGCGATGTTCAGGCTATCCTCCAGCACCACCTCGCGCAGGTAAGCCATGCCGCCGTCGAGATTATCCATCCAGGTGCTGGTGCGTTGCAGGCGGTCGGCGGTGCGGATGTAGAACATTAAAAAGCGATCGACGGTGCGGACTAACGCCTCGGTGCTCAAATCCTGCGCCAGCAGATCGGCGTGGCGCGGCTTCATGCCGCCATTGCCGCAGACATAGAGGTTCCAGCCCTTCTCGGTGGCGATCACGCCAACGTCCTTACTCTGCGCTTCGGCGCATTCGCGGGTGCAGCCGGAGACCGCCATCTTGATTTTGTGCGGCGAGCGCAGCCCTTTGTAACGGTGCTCCAGTTGCAGCGCCAGCGCGGTGGAGTCCTGCACGCCGTAGCGGCACCAACTGGAGCCGACACAGGATTTCACCGTGCGCAGAGATTTGCCATAGGCATGCCCGGTCTCAAACCCAGCTTCAACCAGCTGCTGCCAAATCTCCGGCAGCTGTTCGAGGCGCGCGCCAAACAGGTCAACGCGCTGGCCGCCGGTGATCTTGGTATAGAGGTTATAGCGCCGCGCAATCTGCCCGATGGCAATTAGCCCGTCCGGCGTGATCTCCCCTGCGGGAATGCGCGGCACCACGGAGTAGGTGCCATCTTTCTGGATATTGGCGAAAAAGCGGTCATTGGTATCCTGCAACGGCAGGTGCTGCGGCTTCAGCAGGTACTCATTCCAGCAGGAGGCGAGCACCGAGCCAACCAGCGGCTTGCAGATCTCGCACCCGTGCCCGCGCCCATGTTTCGCCAGCAGTTCATCAAAGGTGCGGATATTGCCCACCCGCACCAGGTGGTAGATCTGCTGGCGCGAGTACGGGAAGTGTTCGCAGAGATCCTTTTTCACCTCGACGCCCATCTCTTCAAGCGCAAACTCCATCACCTGTTTGGTGAGCGCTGCGCAGCCGCCGCAGCCGGTCGCCGCTTTGGTGCAGGATTTTATCGCCGCCATATCGCCACTGCCGCTATTCACTGCCGCGCAGATATCCGCTTTGCTGACGTTATGACAGGAGCAGATCTGCGCGCTGTCGGGCAGTGCAGCGACACCCAGTGTTGGCGCTGCCTCCCCGCTGCTGGCAGGCAGGATCAGCGTCTCGGGCCGCGCGGGCAGTGGCATCTCATTGAGCATCATCTGCAACAGCGCGCTGTAAGACTCGCTGTCACCAATCAGCACCGCGCCGAGCAGCTTTTTGCCATCCTCTGAGACGACGATTTTTTTGTAGATCTCCGCCGGGCCATCAACCCAGCTGTAGCTTTCACTCCCCGGCGTGCGGCCATGGGCATCGCCAATCGACGCCACTTCAACGCCAAGCAGCTTCAGCTTGGTGCTCATATCCGCGCCGGTAAATGCCGCTTCACCGTCTGCCAGTGTCTCCGCCAGCGTGCGCGCCATCTGATACCCTGGCGCGACGAGGCCGAAAATCTGCCCATTCCACAGCGCGCACTCGCCAATGGCGAAGACGTCAGGATCGGAGGTGCGGCACTGATCATCAATCACAATGCCGCCGCGCGGCCCAATTGCCAGCCCGCAGTCGCGCGCCAGGTTATCGCGCGGGCGAATGCCTGCCGAGAAGAGCACCAGATCGGTTTCCAGAAAAGTGCCATCGGCAAAGTTCATGCGATAGCGGCTGGTCTCTCCGGCGACGATTTCGCGCGTCTCTTTGCCGGTATGCACCTGCACGCCAAGGGCTTCGATTTTGCGCCGCAGCATCGCTGCCCCGCCTTCATCCAGCTGCACGCCCATCAGCCGCGGCGCAAACTCCACCACATGGGTTTGCAGGCCGAGGTTTTGCAGCGCGTTCGCCGCTTCCAGCCCAAGCAGGCCGCCGCCGACCACCACGCCACACTTGCCCTCGTCGGCACAGGCTTTGATCGCCGCCAGATCGTCGAGAGTACGGTAGACCAGGCACCCCGGCGCATCATTACCGGGGATCGGCGGGACAAAAGGCGATGAACCGGTCGCCAGCACCAGCCGATCCCAGGCCGTCTGGCGACCCAGTTTATCGACGACAAAACGGTGCTGAAGGTCGATCTGCGTAATCCCCTGATTCAGGCGCAGCTCAATGCCGGTGGCCTCGAAAAAGCCCTCTTCCACCATCGACAGCGATGCGGCGCTGCGCCCGGAGAACCAGGCGGAGAGATGCACGCGGTCATAGGCCGGAACCGACTCCTCGGCAAAGACAATTACCTGGTAGCGCAGATGCAGTTCACGCTCCACCAGTTGTTGCAGAAAGTGGTGGCCGACCATGCCGTGTCCGGCGACAACTAAAACGGGTTTTGACATCACATCGCTCCTCGCTATCTCAGTGGATAACGGCTGGTTCAGAATGGGGGGAAGATCCTCTTCAGGGGTAAAGAGGCCCGGCTGGCCGGGGGTATTAAGCCGGGCGAAGTAACCCGGCCCGTCGCTGATATCGCCCCACAGCAGCACGCCGCGCAGCTGGTTATCGCTCATCACCAGGCGGCGGTAATCGCCGGTAAACGGGTCGGTTGCGGTGTAGACCGCATCGCCCTCGTGTGCCCCGGCGCAGTAGAGATCGAGGCCGCTCACTTTCAGGCGCAGCGGCACCTCTTCAAGGGCGAACGGCGCGAGCGCTTCACCGAGAAGCCTGGCGGCAAGGGTCTCCGCCTGCCGCCAGCAGGGTGCCACCAACCCGAAGGTGATCTCACCGAACTGGCAGCACTCGCCGATCGCTGAAATCGCCGCATCGTTGGTGCGCAAGTGACCATCCACCAGGATGCCGCGATCGCACGCCAGCCCGGCGGCCTGCGCGAGGGCGATATTGGGCCGCACGCCCGCGCAGACCACCACGGCCTGCGCCGGGATCCGCCGTCCATCCTGCAACTCCACCGCACAAACCCGACCCTGCGCATCGGCGCAGCAGGCGCGGGTCTCAACGGCCAGCAGCGTGTTGATGCCGCGCGCGTTGAGGCTCTCTTCCAGCAGCGTTGCCGCGTGCGCATCGAGCTGTTGATCCATCAGGTGCGGGCCGCGATGCACAATCACGCTGTGAATACCGCGCTGCGCCAGCGCCGCCGCGGCTTCAATTCCCAGCACCCCGCCGCCCAGCACCACCGCCGTCTCTTTGGCGCTGAGTTGGTTCAGCATCGCCTCAACATCCGCCTGCTGGCGAAAGGCGTAGACGCCGGGTAGATCGATGCCGGGAAGCGGCGGCATAAAGGGGCGTGAACCGGTGGCGATCACCAGTTGGTCGTAAGCGAGTGATTCCCCGCCAACGCACACGGTGCGGGCGGCGCGATCGATCGCCGTCACCGGCTGACCCGCAAGCCGCGTCACGCCGTGGCGGGCATACCAGGCCTCGTCATGCAGCACGATCTCATCGAAGGTTTTCTCGCCCGCCAGCACCGGCGTCAGCAGAATGCGGTTATAGGCCGCTCTCGCCTCCTCATCGATCAGCACAATGTGAAAGCGGTCAGGCGCGCGTTCGCAGAGCAGCGCGACCAGCCGCGCACCCGCCATGCCGTTGCCAATCACTATCAGACGCGGTTTCTCCATCGGCGTACTCCTCAGGCCACGGCTTTATGTTTTTCATGCAGGAAGTGCAGCACCTGCTGGCGGTAGTGATGAAACTGCGCATCGTTAGCCAGCGCCAGCCGTGAGCGCGGACGCGGCAGCGTCACCTCCAGCACCTCGCCCACTTTCGCCGCCGGGCCGTTGGTCATCATCATGACCCGGTCTGAGAGCAGCACCGCTTCGTCGACGTCATGGGTGATCAGCACAATGGTGGTGTTGAGCTGGGTCTGGATCTCCATCACCGCATCCTGCAAATGGGCGCGCGTCAGGGCATCGAGTGCGCCGAAAGGCTCATCCATCAGCAGCACTTTCGGCTTCATCGCCAGCGCGCGGGCAATGCCGACACGCTGCTTCATGCCGCCGGAGATCTCGCCGGGGCGCTTATGCATCGCATGCCCCATATGCACCAGTTCAAGGTTGTGGGCGATCCACGCCTGCATCTCGCTTTTGCTCATCTCGCCTTTAAATACCTGGTGTACCGCCAGCGCGACATTCTCCGCTGCCGTCAGCCACGGCAGCAGGGAGTGGTTTTGAAACACCACCCCGCGTTCGGGGCCGGGGCCGACGATCTCCTGGTTATCGCACAGCAGAACCCCTTGCGTCGGGCGGCTCAGCCCGGCAATCAGGTTTAAGAGCGTTGACTTCCCGCAGCCGGAGTGGCCAATCAGGCTGACCGTCTCCCCCTGGGCGATGGTAAAGCTGACATCATCAAGGGCGACAAACGGCCCACTGGCGGTGGCAAAGGTTTGGGTCACGTTTTCGACCCGGATAATGGCGTGCGTCTTTTTCATTTATGACTCCCGGCGAGTGTCGTAGCTAAAACGGCGGGCAATGGCCATCAGCCCCTGCTCCAGCGCCATCCCCACCACGCCAATCAGAAGAATGGCGATGATGATGTTTTGCACATTGAGGTTGTTCCACTCATTCCAGATCCAGAAACCGATGCCGACACCGCCGGTCAGCATCTCGGCGGCGACAATCACCAGCCAGGCGATACCGATTGATAAGCGCACGCCGGTGAGGATGTGTGGCAGCACGGCGGGAAAGAGGATTTTGCGCATCACGGTGAACTCACTGAGCTTCAAAACGCGCGCGACGTTGAGGTAATCCTGCGGAATACGCATTACCCCTTCGGCAGTGTTGAGGATCATCGGCCAGATGGAGCAGATAAAAATCGTCCACGTCGAGGCCGGTTCGGCGCGCTGAAACAGCAGCAGACCAATCGGCAACCACGCCAGCGGGCTGACCGGACGCAGCAGCGCGATCAACGGGCCAAACATGCGGGCGATAAAGCGGAAACGGCCAATCAGAAAGCCAACGGGAATGCCGACCAGCGCCGCCAGACCAAAGCCGAGCGCCACGCGCTCAAGGGAGGCGAGCACGTTCCAGCCGATGCCCATATCATTTGGCCCGTCGATATAAAACGGCTCGGCGAAGAGGGTTTTTGCCGCTTCCCAGGTTTGCAGCGGTGTCGGAAAGCCTTTGCTGTTAAGCGCCGCCACCTGCCAGAGGGCGATCAGCACAACTGCGCCGAGCAGGCCGGGAATTGCGGCGGTAATAAAGCGTTGCAGCATACTGCGCAGGCGGTTTACCGGCGCGCGTTTCGCCATTAAAGGCGCAGCCGCGCTCTTCAGCGGCACAATCGCCGCGCTCTGCGGCGTGGACTCCAGTGGGATCACTTTCGGTTGGGTGTTCGCAGACATTCTTGGCCTCACTTAGCGGTGGATGGCAAAACTGTTGGCGTAGGCCGCAGGATCGCTGCCGTCCCACACTTTTCCGTCAATCAGGGTGCTGCTGCGCATCGAACTTGTGGGCACGCTGATGCCGCCCACCGCCGTCGCGGCCTGTTTGTAGAGTTCGCTGCGGTTGATCTGGCGCGCGACGGCGAGGTAGTCGGGATCGCTTTTCAGCAGGCCCCAGCGTTTTTGCTGGGTCAGAAACCAGATGCCGTCGGAGAGCCACGGGTAGCTCACCGCGCCATCGTTGAAGAAGCGCATCGCATGGGCGTCCTGCCAGGTTTTCCCTAATCCGTCTTCATAGTGGCCGAGCATCCGGCCTTCGATGGTCTCAACGGCGGTGTTGATATAGGCGCGCGCGGCGATGGTTTTTGCCGTTTCGCGGCGGTTTTCATCGGAGGCGTCGATCCAGCGCGAGGCCTCCAGCACCGCGGCGGTCAGCGCGCGCGCCGCATTGCCGTTTGCCGAGACCCACGCCGAGGTGGTGCCGAGCACCTTTTCCGGGTGATCGGGCCAGATCTGCTGGCTGGTGGCGGCGGTAAAGCCGATGCCGTCAAGAATGGCGCGCTGGTTCCACGGCTCGCCGACACAGTAGCCGCTCATATTGCCAATCTTCATGTTCACCACCATCTGCGGCGGCGGCACCACCACATTGCGCACATCGGCAAAGGGATCGATCCCGGCATTCGCCAGCCAGTAGTAGAGCCACATGGCGTGGGTGCCGCTCGGGAAGGTCTGCGCAAAGGTGTAGGTGCCCTGCGGGCTGGCGGCGATCACCTTTTTCAGCGATGCGCCATCGGTAACGCCCGCTGCTTTCAGTTGGTTCGATAAGGTGATCGCCTGACCGTTGTTGTTGAGGGTCATCAGCACCGCCATCTCGCGCTGCGGGCCAGAGACGCCAAGCTGTAAGCCGTAGACCATGCCGTAAAGCACATGGGCGGCATCTAGTTCGCCGGAGAGCAGCTTGTCGCGCACCGAGGCCCAGCTCGACTCTTTACTCGGGATAATGGTGATGCCGTACTTCTCATCAAACTTCTTCACCGCCGCCATCACCACCGGGGCGCAGTCGGTGAGCGGGATAAAGCCGACGCGCAGGGTCTTCTTCTCCGGTGCGTCCGAGCCTGCCGCCCATACGCTGTTCATCAGGCCCGGGATCAGCAGGCTGCCGCCCAGCGCCGCGCTGCCCGCCAGAAAGCGGCGGCGCGAAAGTTTACTCACGGTGTTGTCATCGTCTTGCGTCATTGCGGCATCCTGTCAGTTGAAAAAGGGGCAAAAAAAAAGCGTCCGGTTAGCGCTCAGTCTCCTGAACGCTAACGGACGCCTTTATCCGGGAAGTGATGCTGACCGCCATTAGCCAGCACCTTCGTATATAAGATAAGCAGAATGTGTGCCAGGTTTCTGATGCCTGTAAAAACAGGCGATTAGCGAATTGGCTCACACAATTTGCACCGCAACGGGCGGTGAAATGCACACCTGCGGTGCAGCTACTCCTTTGGGGTTAGAGGGGCTTTTTGCCCATTACCGCCGCGACGGAGAGCATCGCATCGGCGATCTCCGCCAGTTTCTTGTTCTGCTGCATCGCCATCTCGCGCAGGGTTTTGTGCGCCTGCGGCTCGCTCATCGCGTGGTGCTGCATCAGCAGGCTTTTCGCCCGCTCCACCAGCTTGCGCTCGGCAAGGGTGGCGCGCAGCCCGGCGAGTTCGGCATCCAGCGCCTGCAACTGGCGGGACTGCTGCTCAACCAGCTCCAGCACCGCGCGGCTCAGTTGCGGCGGGATCAGCGCCGTAAAGTGATCCTCAGCCTGCGGCAGCTGGGCGATCTCCTGACGCTGCTGCTCGGCGTCGCGCTGCGCGGTAGCAATACGCTGGCGACAGCACTGCATCACCGCCTTCTCAAGTGCATCTTCAATACGTTTCATGGCATCGATACGCATTGTAGTGACCTCAAACCAGCGCAGCGCCGCCTCCGTTGGCTCACCCGGCGGCAGCGTGCGGCTACAGGCGAGGCGGCGAAAGCGCTCCAGCTCGCGGCTCTCCTCCTGCTGCTGTTGCTGCCACAGCCCGAGGCTTGCGGCATCGGCAAACTCGCTGAAGGTGTGAAAGCAGCGCTCCTGGGCATCAATCAGCTCCACCAGTTGCTGGCTTGCTGACTCATCAACCGAACCAATGGTAAAGCCTGCCGCCACCAGCGCCCGCTCCTGCCCGGCCAGCTCTTTGCCCTGCATAAAGCTGAACAGCGCCAGCAATGCGCGTGAGACGCTGGGATCGCCGGAGGTGTCTGCCGTTTCCACGATCAGCGCCAGATGGCAGCGGATCACCTCGTTGTAGCGCTGCATCGCTTCCGGCTGGGCGATGGCGAGCTGCTGCACCTGCTCGCGCAGCGGCGGCAGCGTGCTCAGGCTGTGCAGCACGCTGGCGATGCGGCTAAAGAGCCGCGCGGCGTTGCCCCGCGCCAGCCCCTCCTGATCGAGCGTTGCCAGCTGCTGATGCACCGCCTGCGCGGCGCGCTCCACCTGCTCTGCCCGCTCGCGCAGCCGCCCGCCCCAGGTTTTCCCCTGCGAGCAGAGAAAAATATTGGCCGTGCCGCGCTCGCGTTGTAGCAGATGAATAAGCTGGCTCACCGCGCCGACCAGCTTGCCCATCTGCAACAGCTGCTGCAGGCCGGTGATTTCGCTGCGCCGCGAGGCGAGCACAAAATCGAGAGCTGAAAGCGTCATCGCACACCCTTCTCCAGAAAACCGTAGCCTCACTAAAGCAAGAAGTGTGCCGCCGCGATTGACATCAGGCGCGGGCGGGTGAGAATGCCACTTCACATCACAGGGAGAGGCTCGGGATATGGTGAAAAAAACGGCGGCACTGCTGTTACTTATCGGCGTGGTCTGGCTGGCGTGGCTGTTTCTGCGCACGCCGCAGGCGATCCGAGCCGATGACAGCGCGCTCTACGTGAAAAACCTGCCGTTGAGTGATAAAGGCAAAGTGAACTGGTGGCGCGAGAACCGCGCGGCGCTGCAAAAGCAGTTTCCGCTGCTGGTGCGCCCCGGTAACGCCGTAGTGATGATCATGAACTTCGATCGCTACGATCGCCTGCCGACAGGCACCCGCGACGGCAGTATTGATGACTACAACTGCTTTACCGATATCAGCGCGCCGGAAAACTGCATCTATAAAGAGATGGTGATGTTGATTTTCATCCATCCCGGCAAGAAAACCGTCTATAGCTTTGGTAAAACCAGTTACGAGGAGAGGCCGGACGGCAGCCTGAAACGTGTTCACGAGACCTTTAGCATTCGCTAGATAGATTCACTCACTGAATTGTTTGACTTAGCCGGTAATCCGACCAGAATGTATTTGCCCCGTATCTCGCTGAAAAAACAGAAACCTATGACCACACACCCGCGTTGTGTTACCCGGACAGGCCGCCTGAAAAAGATGGCCGTGCTGATGGCTGCGTTGCTGCTGGCCAGCTGCGCGTCGAAAGCGCCGAAATCCCTTGTGACGCCGAACCCGCCGGTGAGCAAACAGCCGCTGCCTGATGGCGGGCTGAGCCAGCCGCAAACCATGCGCGGTATCTGGCTGGCGACGGTTTCCCGTCTCGACTGGCCGCCGATCAACTCGGTAACCCTCAGCCCGGCGCTGCGCGCAGAGCAGCAGAAGGCGGCGCTGATCGCAAAGCTCGATAAGCTGCAACGCCTCGGCATTAACACCGTCTTCTTCCAGGTGAAACCGGACGCTACCGCGCTGTGGCCGTCAAAAATTTTGCCGTGGTCGGATACGCTTACCGGGGTGATTGGTCAGGATCCGGGTTACGATCCGCTGCAATTTATTCTGGATGAGGCGCACCAGCGCGGCATGAAGGTGCACGCCTGGTTTAACCCTTACCGCGTCTCGACCAATACCAAACCCTCCACGGTTGCGGAGCTTAACCGCACCCTCTCCCTGCGCCCGGCGTCGATTTTTGTTCTGCACCGGGAGTGGATCCGCACGGCGGGCGACCGTTATGTGCTCGACCCCGGTATTCCGGAAGTGCGCGACTGGATCACCAGCATTGTCGCCGAGGTGGTAGCGCGCTACCCGGTGGATGGCGTGCAGTTTGATGACTACTTCTACAGCGAAACGGCGAGTTCGGCGCTGAATGACAGCCAGACGTTTCGCCAGTATGGGCAAGGTTTTGTCGCCAAAGCCGACTGGCGTCGGCACAACACCCAGCTGTTGATTGAGCAGGTGTCGCGCACCATCAAGCAACTGAATCCTAACGTGCAGTTTGGCGTCAGCCCGGCGGGCGTCTGGCGTAATCGCTCGTTCGATCCGGCAGGTTCAGAGACGCGCGGCGCGGCAGCCTATGATGAATCCTTTGCCGATACCCGCCGCTGGGTGCAACAGGGGTTGCTCGACTATATTGCGCCGCAGATCTACTGGCCCTTTACCCGCGATGCCGCGCGCTACGATGTGCTGGCGAAGTGGTGGGCGCAGGTGGTGAAACCGACAAACACTAAGCTCTATATTGGCGTGGCGCTCTATAAAGTGGGTGAGCCGTCGAGAATGGAGCCGGAGTGGACGCGCGACGGTGGCGTGCCGGAGCTAAGAAAGCAGATTGAGATGAATGAAACCCTGCCGGGTATTGCCGGGACGATCCTGTTCCGCGAAGGTTACCTGGCGCAGCCGCAGACCCGCCAGGCGGTAGACTACCTACAGGGGCGCTGGGGGCGGTAATTACGGGATCCATTTCCAGTAAAAATCGCCAAGTAAACGTATTACGCGCGCGGTTTTGTTCATAGCCCTCTCCAGCCAGTCCGCAAAGCGCGAGCGTAGCCGTGGCTCTTTCACGGCCACGCCACGCTCCCTTAACGCCTCCCATGCCGCGTGGCGCACGGCGAAGACAAAATCCTCATTCGCCAGCGTGACCAGCGCTTGTGTGCTGCGCGCACTCTGCTCCTGTTGCAGGCGGGCAATCAGATCCAGCCGCTTGCGGTAGTCGCTTTTGTCGTGCACGAGGCGAGTTAGCTCCTCATCCGTCACGCCCTTCTCCTTCCTGGTGGCTGTTAGTTACTCCCCGGTCAGCGCGTCATAGAGCGTTTGCATGCGCGCGCGCAGATAGAGCACCGCTTTATGCTTGCGCGACAGCAGGGTCTGCACGCTGACGCCCAGCTCCTGCGCCAGGGCTTTGCAAGTGTAACCCTGTAACTCGGTTTTTTCGAACACCTCGCGCTGTGCTTCGGGCAGCTCTGCCAGCGCCCGGCCCAACTCCTCCCACAAAAGCCCCTTCAGATACTCCTCTTCCGGCGTCTGGGCGATGCCAAACAGCGTTTCGGCTACCTCATCTTCAACGAAGTCTGACTCCTCATCACCGTCAGCAAACAGGCCCGATAATGGCACTTCCCGCTTTTTACGCGCCCGGTCGGTCATCTCGTTGCGGGCGGCGCGAAACAGCCAGGCGGCGACATTCTCCACCGGCTGCTCAACCTTCATTAACTGCCAGCTGATCTCCTGGAGGATATCTTCGCTCTCCTCTTTCACCGGCGAGCGGCTGCGGATAAAGGCTTTCAGCTTTGAGCGGCAGGCGTTCAGCGCCGTGATAAGTGCGGACTCAGTCGTCATGACGCGGGTCATCGCGCTCACCCGCGTTCGGACGCTGCTGCTCCGGCTCACCGCGACGTTCGTGCCAGCCGCAGTGGCCGTGGCGGCGAAAACCTTCGCGGCGTTTTTCGACAAACTCTTCGCGCTGCTCCGGCGTCATCGCCATCCAGCGCTCATGCATACGACGGTGGGCGCGGCCCATGCCGAACATGCCGGGGCGAAAACCGAGGCCACCAAAGAGAATGCGCGACAGCACCAGGATCCCGAGCGCCTGCCAGAAGCCGATGCTCTTTACCCCAAGGATCTCTGGCAACAGCGCGTTCCACAGCGACATCACCACCAGGCCGAGCACCACAAACAGCGCGGCGCCAATGATCAGCGGCTTCGCGCCGCGATGGCGACCAAAACCGTGCTGCCGTTCATTCATATGAAAATCTCTCATTGTTTTTCTTCCTCATCAGATTAGCGAATAAATACCTGTGATGAAGTAGACGAATGAGCGCGGGAAATATTGCTAAAAAAGTGAAATAAAAAAACAGGCGCAACGAGTGCGCCTGAAAAAGTGCGGAGTAACAGGAAACTATTACGGGCGGCGGAACAGCGCGATGCTGCGGCCTTCCAGCTCGAAATCCTTCTCTTTGGTGATAACGATCCCGCGTTTCACCGTATCGGAGGTGGTCAGTTCCAGCACCCAGCCTCCTTCACCAAACTGCGGAATGCGGAATGGTACGTTGCCTTCAAACGGGTTGAACAGCATCAGCACGTCGTGCCAGATGCCATCTTCCTCTTGCAGATCGGCGCGGCCAATATAGACGCCGAGCGTGGTTCCCTCTTCCCACTGTTCCGGCAGCTGCTCGCCGCCGCCGGCGTTGTACCACTTGATCTCCATCCCGTCGCGCCAGTTTTCGCGGCGCAGCAGCGGCTGCGCGGCGCGCAGTTCAATCACCTGGCGGGTAAACTCGCGCAGCGCTTCGTTCGCGCCGTTTAAGGTGTCCCAATGAATCCAGGAGATCTCGCTATCCTGGCAGTAACCGTTGTTATTGCCGGACTGGCTGCGGCCAAACTCGTCGCCCGCCAGCAGCATCGGCGTGCCGTGGGAGAAGAGCAGCGTGGCGAGGAAGTTGCGTTTCTGGCGCTCGCGCACGGCGTTGATGCCTTCATCGTCGGTCGGGCCTTCCGCGCCGTAGTTATAGGAGCGGTTGTCATTGTGACCGTCGTTGTTATCTTCGCCGTTCGCCTCGTTATGTTTTTCGTTGTACGACACCAGGTCGTTAAGCGTAAAACCGTCGTGGGCGGTGATGAAGTTGACGCTCGCCCACGGACGACGCCCGCGCAGATCGTAGAGATCGCCGGAGCCGAGCAGGCGGGCCGCGAAATCGGTCGAGACGTTATCGCCCTTCCAGTATTCACGCAGCGTATCGCGGTATTTGTCGTTCCACTCCGCCCAGCCCGGCGGGAAGCCGCCAACCTGGTAACCGCCAGGGCCGATATCCCACGGCTCACCAATCAGTTTCAGCTTTGAGAGCACCGGATCCTGGGTGATGGCGTCGAAGAAGCCGCCGCGCTGGTCAAACCCTTCCGGCTCGCGGCCAAGAATGGTGCCGAGGTCGAAGCGGAAACCGTCGATATGCATCGATTCCGACCAGTAGCGCAGGGAGTCCGTCACCATTTGCAGCACGCGCGGATGGGAGGTGTTCACCGTGTTGCCGGTACCGGTATCGTTGATGTAGTAACGATGCTGATCCGGCAGCGTGCGGTAGTAAGAGAAGTTATCGATGCCCTTAAAGGAGAGCGTCGGGCCGAGTTCATTACCTTCGGCGGTGTGGTTATAAACCACGTCGAGGATCACCTCGATACCCGCATCGTGGAAGGCGCGCACCATGTCGCGGAACCCCTGGATGCCGCGCGGGCCGTAGTAACGCGAGGCGGGCGCAA
Organism: Kosakonia sp. S42; assembly: GCF_016624785.1. NCBI lineage: Bacteria > Pseudomonadati > Pseudomonadota > Gammaproteobacteria > Enterobacterales > Enterobacteriaceae > Kosakonia > Kosakonia sp. S42. The sequence continues at coordinate 47,339 of NZ_JACVTW010000006.1, forward strand.
AGAAACCGAGGGTGTTGTAGCCCCAGAAGTTGTGCAGCCCTTTATCGAGCAAGTGCTGATCGTCCGGGAACCAGTGCACCGGCAGCAGCTCTACCGAGGTGATGCCGAGGCTCTTGATATAGTCGACCGTCGCCTTGTGCCCCATCCCTTCAAAGGTGCCGCGCAGATCCTGCGGGATGCCCTGATTAAGCTGGGTGAAACCCTTAACGTGGGTTTCGTAAATGATGGCGCTCGGCCAGGCGATATTCGGCCGGTTTTGATCCTGCCACTCAAACTCGTTGGGATCGATAACCCGGCACTTCGGCGTAAACGGTGCGCTGTCGCGCTCGTCAAAGGTTAAATCTTTATCTTCGTGCAGCAGATCGTAGGCAAAGTGCGCTTCGTTCCACTCAATATCGCCAACCAGCTCCCGCGCATAGGGGTCGACCAGCAGTTTGTTGGGGTTGAAGCGATGGCCGTTTTCCGGGTCGTACGGGCCATGCACACGGTAGCCATAGAGGGCACCGGGTTTCAGGCCTGGCACATAGCCGTGCCAGATTTCATGGGTATATTCCGGCATTTCCAGGCGGGCAATCTCCTGTTTGCCGCTCGGATCGTATAAGCAGAGTTCCACGCGATGAGCGTGAGCTGAAAAGAGCGCAAAGTTCACGCCCTCACCGTCGTAATTCGCACCGAGTTGCTGGCCGTGCCCCGCCGTGATGTGATATGGCTTACCGTTAGACATGATCCCTCTTTCTCTTATTTAGAGCGTCACCTGACTTAACCCAACCAGTCGCATAAAGTCGTTTTATGCGCTGACCAGTACTGCAAACGTAAAACCGCCAATCGACCGCAAATTGACGCGATCGTTGAGCAACACATCCTCTCCGCTAAGCATATCCCGGTAATGGCGATGCGCCAGCCGCTCCGGTAACGGGATCACCGCTCCGTTCAGGCTGCCATCCAGCGCGCCAAACAGCAGGCGCGGTGCCAGCACAATCAGCGCGTCATCCTCATCAACACGCGCGAAGGCGATGACATTATCTGCCTGCTCGCCGTCGGCGTTCAGCGGCAAATACTCACCGTGGCGGAACAGCGCCGGTTTCTCCTGACGCAGGTGCAGCAGGCGCGCGATAAAGGATTGCTTCAGCTGACCGCTCGACCACCCCTCCTGCAAACGCGGGTCGGCGTGCTCCTGGGCATCGAGCAGGCGCTCCAGTTCCGGATAGTCCGGCTCCAGGCGGTTGTCCGGGTCAACGAGGCTGAAATTGAGCGCTTCGCTGCCCTGGTAGATATCCGGTACGCCCGGCGCGGCCAGCTTAATCAGCGTCTGGGTCAGGCTATTCACCAGCCCGGCGCGGATAAATGGCAGTAAAGATGTGGTGAAATCCTGTAAAAATGGCTGATTATCCGGCGAAAGCAGGTGGCGAACGTAGTCCAGCACCGCGCTTTCATAGGCATCGTTGCTGTCGACCCAGTCGGTACGCTGTTTCGCTTCGCGCAGCGCCTTCTCGACAAACTCAACAAAACGCCCCTCCAGCGCTTTCAGCCCTTCGGCATCGTCCGGCTGCAACGTCACCGGCCAGACGCCTGCCAGCGCCTGGTAGATCATCCACGCTACCGCCGGACGTGGCGCGGGGCCATCCTCCAGCATGCTCACTTTCTCTTCGTTCATTTCACGCCAGCGGGTCACGCACTCGGCCCAGCGCGCGGGCGCTTCCGTCAGGGTGTAAAGCCTGGCGCGCGCATCTTCCCCGCGCTTGGTGTCGTGGGTCGAGGTGCCGGAGAGCGCGTCGGGCTGTTTCTCAAGCCGTGTCTGCATCTCCTGATGGAAACGGGCAAGGGAAAAGTTACGGCGTAACGGCTCGGCACCCACTTCGTTGAGGGCGAGATCCATGTTCTGACGGAAGAAGAGCGTATCTTCCACCGATTTGGCCATCAGCGGCCCGGTTAACTGCTGGAAGCGGGTACGGAAACGGGCAGCCTCTTCACGCGCGCTGTCAGGCAGATCGCCGGTCAGAATACGGGTAATAAAGTCGAGCGCGGTTGGCTCCGGGGCAAAGCTGCTGGCCTTCACCTTCGAGACCACTTTTTGCAGCAGCGCCAGGTCGGCAGGCGGCAGACCCTGCGCTGTGCCGTAGGTGCGATAGACCGGGAAAGCGATCAGCAGCTCGCGCAACGCCTGGCGCAACGCCTCTTCAGCAGGTGCAGAGGCTTCATGCCCGGCGATCTCACCGGCAAGTCGCAGCAGCACGCTGAACTCTCCGGCAAAGTTACGATCGACCATCAGCAGCTTCGCCGAGCGCAGCTCTGCTTTCATGTCGACCGGTTTACCGACCACCTGATCGTAAGCCTCGCGCAGGCCGTCGAGATTCTCATCATCAACCAGCACATCGGAGAGCGCAGCGATAAACTCATACCCGGTGGTGCCGGAAACCGGCCAGTCTTCGGGCAGATGCTCACCTTTACCGAGGATCTTCTCAACGGTGATATGGCACTCATCGCCCGCTTTCTGCCGCAAGCGCATCAGGTAGCCACGCGGGTCGGCAAGGCCGTCGACGTGATCGACGCGCAGGCCATCGACCGCGCCGCTGTGCACCAGTTCGAGGATCAGTTTATGGGTGTCATCAAAGACCTGATCATCTTCCACCCGCATGCCGACGAGGCCGGTGATTTCAAAGAAGCGGCGATAGGAGAGATCGCTCGCCGCATCGCGCCAGCTCATCAGCCGCCAGGGCTGCTGCTCGTGCAATTCGGCAATTTTCGCCGCATCGGTCAGGCCAAGAATTTCCTGCTCGCGCCCCTGCCAGCTCGCTTCCACCAGCGGGTAAACGCTCTCGTAATAGACAAATGCCGGTTTACCGGTTTGCGGGTCGGCTTCCACTTTCAGCTCGCCCTTCTCCACCACGGCGTCAAAATCTTCGCCGAGGAACGGCAGCGTCAGGCGGCGCGACCAGTCGATATCAAAATGGCGCGCCCATGGGCTCTTTTCGCCCTTAGCAATCACATCGCGCCACCAGGCGTTCTCCAGAGAAGCGGCCATATGGTTTGGCACGATATCAATGATCAGCCCCAGCCCGGCGGCTTTCAGCGCCTGCGCCAGCTTGTCGAACCCTTCCCGACCGCCAAGGGTCGGGTCGATCTCGTTAGCGTCGGTGACGTCATACCCGTGCGTGGAGCCGGAAGTGGCGGTAAAAATAGGTGAAGCGTAAAGGTGGCTGATGCCCAGCTTTTTGATATAGGGCACCAGCGCCACGGCGCGCTCAAAGGTCATGCCGTTACGAAACTGCAGGCGGTAGGTTGCGGTTGGCGTGCTCACTCGGCTTCTCCCTGCGATAAACGAACAATAATGGCATTCTGCGCCAGTTCGGCACCCGCCTCAGGCCAGGCAAAAAGCGTTTCGCCTGGCAGTTCCGGTAGCGGCTGGCTGGCCGTACCGATATTCAGCGCCATCGAGAGCGTGCCCTGCGGCAGCGCCCAGCGCACGGCGATAAAACCGGGCGCAGTGGCAATAATCTCGCCCTGCTGGCGGGTCGCGCCGCGTAACAGCGGCACAATCTGCTGCTGGCGCAGGGCGAGCAGTTCACGGCTAAACGCCAGCCAGCGCTGCCCTTCCACGCTGTGCGGGCGCGTCCAGTCGAGCTGGGAGCGGGTAAAGGTTTCCGGATCGTTCGGATCGGGCACATCTTCCCCTTCATGCCCGGCGTGGCCTTCAAATTCACGCGTGCGCCCTTCGCGCACCGCTTTTGCCAGATCGCCGTGGAAATCGGTAAAGAAGAGGAACGGATTGGTTTCGCCATACTCTTCGCCCATAAACAGCAGCGGAATATGCGGCGACAGCAGCAGCGTCGCGAGCATCACGCGGGTGCGATCGGCTCCGGCTAATGAGATCAGGCGATCGCCCTGCGCGCGGTTGCCTACCTGGTCATGGTTCTGGATAAAGTCAACAAACGCCACCGGCGGTTGTTGGGTGCTGTCGACCCCGCGCGGTTCGCCCGCGTGCTGCGACACTTCGCCCTGGTAGGCAAAGCCTTCAGCCAGCACGCGCGCTACCCATTTTTCCGGGCTGTCGGCAAAATCTTCGTAATAGGCGTGCGTCTCGCCGGTGGCGAAGACGTGTACCGCGTTGTGGAAATCATCGTTCCACTCGCCGGTAAAGAGCGTGGCGGTGCCGGATTCATCGCGCGGATGCAGCGAGACGATATTGCGGCTGTCTTCGGTGGTGAGATGGATCGGGCGGTCGGTGATCTCCTGGCGAATGCGTTTGGCGATCTCGACCAGGATATGCGGCTCGTTGGTGTCCTCAATCTGGTCGATAGCGTCGAAACGCAGGCCGTCGAGGTTGTACTCATGCAGCCAGTAGAGCGGCGCTTCGCTAATATAGGCGCGCGCGGCGTCGACGTCATAAGCAATGCCCGCGCCCCACGGCGTCTGGCGCTCTTTGTGGAAGAAATCGGGCGACAGCAGCGGCAGGTAGTTGCCCTCCGGCCCAAAGTGGTTAAGCACGATATCGAGCACCACCGACAGGCCGTAGCCGTGGGCAGCGTCAACAAAAGCTTTGAAATCATCGGGCGTGCCGTAGGCAGAGTGCGGCGCATAGAGCAGTACGCCGTCATAGCCCCAGCCGCGGGTGCCGCCAAATTGCGAGACCGGCATCACCTCAACCATGGTGACGCCAAGCTCAGCGAGATAGGGTAATTTTTCGATCGCCGCCTGAAAGGTGCCCTGCGGCGTAAAGGTGCCGATATGTAATTCGTAAACCACCGCCTCTTCCCACGGGCGGCCCTGCCAGTCAGCGTGTTGCCACTGATAGCTTTCAGGATCGACAACCAGCGACGGGCCGTTAACCTCTGCCAGCTGGCCGCGCGAGGCGGGATCGGGGATCGCCATACCGTCGGCGAGGACAAATTGATACTGCGCGCCTGCGTTCACGCGGGAGATGGTGGTTTCAAACCACCCCTCTTCGCTGCGCGTCATCGGCTTCTCTTGCCCGTCAAGACGTAGCGTTACGCTCTGCTGACCGGTGGCCCACAAACGGAAGCGAACCGCGCCGTCGGCCAGTCGCTCTGCACCCCATGTTTTTGAAAACGTTTTGGTCGCCATGCAATTACCTCTCCACGATGCCACGATGAACAATCATAGACGATAATTGGCAACCCGATGGGCGCAGGTCGGAGGTGTACGTCGCCCGGTACAGCGCTGTATACCGGGCGATGGCGGTTATTGTCTCTGCTTGTCCTCCTGCGCTTCGACCTCACGGTACCAGCGCGGATGGTGCTTTTTAGCCCAGCGGCGGCTCACTCTCCCCTCAATCATCCCGGTGATCGAGCCTTTAACCCAGAAGGCCATGTAGATATGCATGAGGAAAAAGGCGAGCATCATCGTCCAGTGGCGGAACAGCTTGGTTATCGAGTAGGTGGTGGCGACATAGGGCAATGTTTCCGCGTTGCCCATGTTGTTTCGGTCACTGGCAAAGATCCTTGCCGCCGGGCAGGAAGCAACTTGCGGGTGCAGCGGGTTGGTGCCAATCGGCAATTTGATGGGGTCGTCATGTTCCGGGAACGGGCCGTCGTTCATCTTGTCGAGGCAGAGATAAAATTCAACTTAAGCCGGTTTTATCCCTGCCCGTTTATTTAGCGCGTTGCCTCAAATATGCTTTTGCCGATGCGTGCAATGGCATCGTTACTTTGCGCCAGCGTCGCTTCTGTTTGCGTAATATAGACAGAGACAATTATTGGCTGCCCTTTTTTCGGCCACACCACGCTGATAATTGAGCGCGAACCGTAGGCGCCGGCGCCGGTCTTATCACCGATTTTCCAGCCGGATGGCAGCGACGCGCGCAGCAGCGCATCGGCAACGTTGTCATCCTTCATCCACTGCACCAGCTGCGCACGGCTTTCGGGTTTGAGCGCGTCGCCGAGCGTCAGTTTCTCCAGCGTGTGGCTGACGGCGAGCGGCGTGGTGGTGTCCTGCAGATCGCCGGGCACGGCGCTGTTCAGCTCCGGCTCTTTACGATCCATTCGCGTGACGTTGTCACCTAAACCGGCAAGCAAGGCGGTGACCTTCTGCGGGCCGCCCAGTTTCTGCGCCACCAGATTAGCGGCGGTATTATCGCTGTAGCTAATCGCCGCGCTGCACACCTGCTGCCAGCTCATGCTTTTTGGCGCGACAAATTTGCTGGTTACCGGTGAATAGTCCACCAGCGGCTCTTTGCTGAACTGCGTGGTGTCGCTGAGGGCAAACTCCCCCCGATCAACCTTGCTGAGCAGCGCGCCGCAGAGCAGCGCTTTATGGGTGCTGTTCAGCGGAAAACGCTCATCACCGCGGTAGCTGACGCTCTTACCCGAGGCGGTATCGATCACCGCGATACCGATGCGCGCGTGCAGCTTCTCCTCCTGCAAACGGGCAATGGCGGTGAGGGTTGCCGCATCGATGGTGGCGGCGTTGGCGGCTGACGCGCCGAGCAGAAGTAGCGCGAGAGATGATTTAGCAGGCAGATGCATAGCAATAATCCTTGTTAAGCGGTGAATATTATATCTGCCGGATTATGCCTGATGGCGTAGCGCTGCCATACTGCTGATTGATAACTCACCTCATCCGGGGACACGATGCGCATTGCTCAACTTAGCGATATTCACGCCGCAGCCGATAACGACAACCTCGCCCGGCTGCGTGCCGCCGTTGCTTGGCTTCTCGCCTTCCCGCCCGATATCGTGGTGGTAAGCGGCGATCTGGCAGATGATGGCTGGGCTGAGGGGTATCGCGATATCGCCGCACAGCTTAGCCGTTTGCCCTGCCGCACCCTGCTGCTGGCGGGTAACGCCGATGATAAAACGGTGATGTGCGCGACGATGCCGCAGCTGGCGGCATACTCCGCTGAAGAACCGCTGCATTTCAATGAAACGGTTGAAGGGATTTCGCTGATTGGCGTGGATGTGACGGTTGCCGGGAAAAGCGGCGGCGATATTACGCCCCATCTGCCGTGGCTGGAGCAGGCTTTGCGCGAGGTGGCGCAACCGGCAATGCTCTTTTTGCATCAGCACCTCTTCCCGAGCGGCATTGCGCCGCTGGATACGGCAATGTGCGAAGGTGGTGAGGCGCTGACGGCGCTGATTAACCGCCTGCCGCACCCGCCGCTGGCGATCTGCTGCGGGCATGTGCACCGCGCGATGGCATCGACCTTCTCCGGTGTGGCCGCCTACTGTTGCGGCTCCATCTGCCCGGCAAATCCGCTGCTGCTGGATGAGAACAACGTTCCGCCGATTACCGATCCCGTCTCCCTGATGCTTCACGACATCAGCCCGCAGGGTCGGGTCAGCCATTTTATCGGCGTAGAAACGGTTGAGGATCGGTAAAAAAAAGCTCCCCGCAGGGAGCTTGTTGCTGCTGGCTGTTACAGCGCGATACGGATGATATCGTCCGGCTGCGTGGCCTCTTTTTCGCGGCTCGACGCCTGTTTTACGCTGACGTAGAGCGTTTTGCCATCCGGCGACAGCGCGAGGCTGTTCGGGTGCGTCGGGGTGTCGAAACTCTTCACGACCTTGTAGCTCTTCGCGTCGATAACGCTCACTTTGCCCGCCTCGCGGTGCGTGACATAGACTTCGTTGCGCGCCGGGTTAAACAGCACCGCCAGCGATTCCGGGGCGGCGACGCGTTGCAGCACCTTGCCGGAGCGGGTATCAACAACCAGCACTTCCGCCGCTTTCGAGTCGGTGATAAAGGCGCGGTGACCGGCGGTATCAAGGCTCAGGTTAAGATAGAAGTGCTCTTTCCCGTCATCCTGCAACTTCTTGCGGTCGATAATTTTGTTAGTCGCGGTATCAATGGTCAGCAGTTCGCCATCACCGTTGGTGCTGTAAAGACGTTTCGCGGCGGCATCAAGCGCCAGCCCGGTGCTGTATGTGCCGGTGTTCGCAATTGTGCTTTTCAGCGTCATCGCTGCGCCGTCGACCACCCAGATGGCGCTCTCTTTACCGACGCCCGTCACGTAAAGCGTATTGGTGGTGTCATCTACCACCAGTTCTCGTGGGCTAAGCGGACGCACGGTGTCGGAACGTTTACGCCCATCAAGCACTACGCGGCCTTTGATATCACCGGTTTTTGCATCGACGGCAGTGACTGAACCATTCACGGTATTGCCGAACCAGAGCGTCTGCGTCTGCTGGTTGATCGCCGCGCCAAAGGGTTTCACATCGCTGTGAATGGCCTGGGTGATATCCAGGTTGGCGGGATCGAGGCGGTAGATCACACCGCCTTTATCGGTTTTGCGGCTTTGCGAGGTGGCAACCCATAAGGCGTTCTCCTGCTGGCTGACGGCCATCTCATACGCGCCCTTACCGACCGCTTTGCGCAGCATCTCTTCGGCTGCGTGGGCGCTGAATGAGCCTGCCAGCAGCAACGAACCGAGGAACAGCGCACGGTGCAGGCGCGACGAAGAAAAATGAGCTAAAGACATAACGACTCCCTTTGTTGAAATTATGATTACCGATTCACAAGCATCCAGTGCACGAAACTGCGGTTCCGCTTATTGTTGTAGGTGAGAATAGTAATCATTTATGTTCGTAAAGTGGAGTCTTAATCGTTGATCGCGGCAAATTTCCTGCCGCCATATAGACTCATTCTTAACCTAACGTGCGTTCAACATTTTCAAATAATTTACATATCCATTAACATGTTGCCGCATTTTTCTTTTTTTGCTCCTCTTTCAACTCGGTTCCGTCATGAAAATCATTTCAGTTACAAAGGTCACGCTGCCCGTTTTGCTGCTGCCTGTTGCACTCTCTACCTCCGCCTGGGCGGCCTCTGGTGAACAAACCATGATCGTCAGCGCTGCGCCGCAGGCGGTCTCGGAGCTTGATAGCCCCGCTGCGGTCAGCGTGGTTCAGGGCGATGATATTCGCCAGGCCGCGCCGCGCGTGAACCTCTCTGAATCAATGGGCAGCGTGCCGGGGTTGCAGGTGCAGAACCGACAGAACTACGCCCAGGATCTGCAACTCTCCATTCGCGGGTTTGGCTCGCGTTCCACCTATGGCGTGCGCGGCATTCGCCTCTATGTCGATGGTATTCCCGCCACCATGCCGGATGGCCAGGGGCAGACCTCGAATATCGATCTCAACAGCGTTGAGCATATTGATGTGCTGCGCGGCCCCTTCTCTGCCCTCTACGGTAATGCCTCCGGCGGCGTGATGAACGTGACGACGCAGACCGGGCGCGAACCGGCCACCGTCGAAGCGAGCAGCTATTACGGTAGCTTTGGCAGCTGGCGCTATGGTATGAAAGCCACCGGCGCCATGGGCGACGGCACCCACGCGGGCGATGTGGATTACACCGCCTCGACCACCCGCTTTGTTACCCACGGCTATCGCGACCGCAGCGGCGCGCGTAAAAATCTGGCTAACGCCAAACTGGGCGTGCGCATTGATGAGGCCAGCAAGCTGAACCTCATCTTTAACAGCGTTGATATTAAAGCGGACGATGCGGGCGGGCTGAGCCGCGAAGAGTGGCGGGCCAATCCGCGCCAGTCGCCGCGCGCCGATGCGTTTCACACGCGTAAAACCATCAAACAGACCCAGGCGGGCCTGCGCTATGAGCGTCAACTGACCGAGCGCGACGATCTGAGCGTGATGATGTATGCCGGTGAGCGTGAAACCACACAGTATCAGTCGATTCCCCGCGCGCCGCAGCTCAAACCGACCCACGCTGGCGGAGTGATCAACCTGAGCCGCCACTATCAGGGCATTGATACGCGCTGGACGCACAAAGGCGAGCTGGGCGTGCCGATGACCTTCACCGCCGGTCTGAACTACGAAAACATGAGTGAAGAGCGTAAAGGCTATGAAAACTTCATCATGAATGGCATCACGCCGGAGTATGGGCAGAAAGGCAACCTGCGCCGTAACGAGCGCAACCTGATGTGGAACGTCGATCCCTATCTGCAAACCGCCTGGCAGCTTACCGAGAAACTGTCGCTGGATGCGGGCGTGCGCTACAGCTCGGTCTGGTTTGACTCCAACGACCACTATGTGACCGCGCAGAATGGCGATGACAGCGGTGATGCGAGCTACCACAAGTGGCTCCCGGCCGCCTCGCTGAAATATGCAGTCACCCCGGCGTGGAATATCTATACCGCCGCCGGACGCGGTTTCGAAACGCCGACTATCAACGAACTCTCTTACCGCTCCGGCGATCAGAGCGGGCTGAACTTCGCGCTGAAACCGGCTACTAACGACACGCTGGAGATCGGCAGCAAAACCCGCATCGGTAACGGTCTGCTGACGGCGGCGCTGTTCCGCACCGATACCGATAATGAAATTGTTGCCGACAGCAGCAGCGGCGGACGCACCAGCTATAAAAACGCCGGGAAAACGCGTCGCCAGGGCGTTGAACTCTCTGTCGATCAGCAGTTCGCCGGTAACTGGCGTGCGAAAGCGGCCTGGACCTGGCTGGACGCAACCTACCGCAGCGAAGTGTGTGGTGACGCGTCCTGCGAAGGCAACCGCATTCCGGGCATCGCGCGTAATATGGGCTTTGCTTCACTGGGCTGGATGCCGGAGGAAGGCTGGTACGCTGGCGCGGATGTGCGTTATATGAGCAACATCATGGCTAATGATGAGAACAGCGCCAAAGCCCCCTCCTACACCGTCGCCGGGCTGAATACCGGGTATAAGTTCAACTACGGCAACTGGATGATGGATCTCTTTGGCCGCGTCGATAACCTCTTCGACCGTAACTATGTCGGGTCGGTGATCGTCAACGAATCCAATAACCGTTACTACGAACCGGCTCCGGGGCGTAACTACGGCGTTGGCTTATCGGTGGCCTACCAGTTTAATTAAGCCACACCGCAGGCAATAAAAAGCCCGGCCATCATGCGCCGGGCTTTTTTATCTCTTCAGGCCATTAAAATGTGGTCCAGCCCTCTTCAGCGAGCGCCGCTGCACGCGGTTTTGGCGGCACTAGTGTGCTTTTACCGCCCTTAACCTTCGCCGGTTTTGCCTCATCACTGGCGAGGCGGAAGGCGGCAACCAGCTCTTCCAGCAGGCGCGCCTGCTCCTCCAGCGAACCCGCGGCGGAGGAGGATTCGCTCACCAGCGAGGCGTTCTGCTGGGTGGTGCTGTCCAGCTCGCCGACCGCGCGGGCAATCTGCTCAATGCCGCGGCTCTGCTCTTCGGAAGCGGAGGAGATCTCGCCCATAATATCGTTGACGCGCGTGACGGACTGCACCACCTGATCCATCGTCTCGCCCGCTTTAACCACCAGTTTGCTGCCGATATTAATGCGCGAAACCGATTCGTTGATCAGCTGTTCAATATCTTTCGCCGCCTGCGAGCTGCGCTGCGACAAGCTACGAACTTCACCGGCAACCACCGCAAAACCGCGCCCCTGCTCGCCCGCTCTTGCCGCTTCCACCGCCGCGTTCAGCGCCAGGATATTGGTCTGAAAGGCAATGCTGTTAATCACCGCGGTAATGTCGGCAATCTTATTTGAGCTGGTGTTGATATCGCCCATGGTATCCACCACCTGGCGCATCACCGTGCCGCCTTCGCTGGCCGTTTTCGACGCCTGCGCGGCCAGGCTGCTGGCGTTGCGCGCATTATCGGCGTTGTTTTTCACCGTGGCCGTTAACTGCTCCATGCTGGCGGCGGTTTGCACCACGGCGGCAGCCTGCTGTTCGGTGCGGGAGGAGAGATCGGTGTTGCCATCGGCAATCTCGGTTGCCGCGCGGGAGAGCTGCGTAACGCTGTTACGCACTTCATGGATCATATCGCGCAGCCGGTCATTCATCCGCCCCATCGCGCCGGTTAACTGCCCCAGCTCGTCGCGGCTTTGCGCGCGGATTTGTGAGCTCAGGTCGCCGCTGGCAATGCGTTCCGCCAGCGCCAGGTTGCGGTGCACTGGCCGGGTGATCTGACGAATCACCCACCAGGAGACCAGCATGCCGAGCATAATGGCAATCGCGCCGGTAACGGCGGTAATTGAACTGGAGGTGTAGGCCAGCTCTTCGTTGTGCGCTTTCACTAGCGCGATAATGTCGCGCAGTGAGGCGCTGCTGGCGTCGCCGCCCACTTTGACTTTATCTTCCGCCGCTTTCAGTGCCTGCCAGGCGGTAAAGTAATTCAGCGCCTGGGTGCGATAGCTGACGGTGTTGTCCCAGATGGCCTGTAACGGGGCTTGCAGTTCGCCCGGCAACTGGCTGTTCAGCGCCTGCACGTGGCTTGCGGTGGCGGCGAACTGCTGCTCAAGGCGATCGCGCGTGGCTGCATCCGGGCTGTAACGCACGACCAGCGCCGCATCGCGCACGCTGCTGATGGCAAAGAGCTGCTCATAGATTTGTGCCATCACCGCCGGGTCGGCCACCGGGGTACGTACCAGCGTGGTATAGCGAGCGGAGAGATCTTCCGTGCTCAGTTTATCGAGGCTTTCACGCAAGGCGCGCAGATCGCCGGTCGCTTTTTGCATCTCGCCAATGCTGGCCTGAAAGGTTGCTAAATTGCGGGCGACATCATCAATGATTTTACGTTCGTTGCTTGACCAGCTGAGCGCGTCGGCGCTGGCGGTCAGTTCGGAGGCGTGACGAACATAGTTCGCCATCACCTGGCCTGATTTATCATCGGCATAAAAATATTTAAGGCGGTTAATTTTTGCCTGGAATACTTCAATATTGATGTTGTACATCAAATTTGTTTTTACATAGACATCGCGAATTTCTTTAAAACGCAGCACGCTGAGAATGGTGGCAAACGCGACCAGAAAAAGAACCACACCAAATCCGACCGACAGCTTTCGACTAATTTTTATATTGCTTACCCGTTGGCTAATTGACATTTTTTCCCCTTGTCTAACGTCCATAGTGAGTGCCCGACTGCGCACGCGACAAGTTATCGGCAGGAAAATAAGCAGATTCAGGTTGCGGGGAGGTTATAGATTAAAAGTGTGATATTGATGCGCCCCATTCGCAAATTATTACCGGGGTGCATCAATATTTTTCATGAATTATCGAGTCAGTGAATTATCACTTAGCGTTCAAACTGTCTGTGCACGATAGTTGAGCCTTCGTCAATTGCTCGCCAGACGGCACGCTCACTGGCAAAAGCATCACCCTCTTCTAATGCACAGAGCAGATCGTGATAATGCTGCACGCGCATCAGGTGTTCAGATGATGGATATAAGTAGTTATAGCAAGGGCCAATTCGCACCCATAGCTGCTCAATTAAAGCGCTGAGCGTCGGCATGCCAGCGTGGGCATAGACGCTAAAACGAAACACGCGGTTGGCCTGTAACGCCTGCTCGGTGTTGCCGCTTTTCATCGCTTCATCAACATTAATTGCCAGCGTGCGCAGCTCACGCAGCTTATCGCTGGTCATGTTCTGGCTGGCGGCTCGCGCGGCCATGCCTTCGAGGTTTTTACGAATCTGATTAATTTCGTTATAGCGTTCCGCACTGACCTCCGGCACGAGAAAAGCCTGCGCCGGTGTGGCGTGCAGCGCGCCTGCGGAAACCAATCGCAGTAACGCTTCACGAACCGGTGTAATGCTCGTACCCAGCTGATCGGCGATTTCCTTCGTGATAAGCCGGGCGCCGGGTCTCAGGGCTCCGACAATAAGCGCACTCTTTAAACTTGCCTCGACCTGCATGGTGAGACTCGTTCGCTGCGCTTTCTCCAAATCAAGCATGTTTGCATCCTGTATAAATTCTTTATTTTCTCAGCCTGGTAGCGTGTCCATATGGTTATGCCTAAAGATATATTTTATAAGTGCATGCCTGGTATTGGATGATTGCGTAAAGTTAGAACAAAAAGTTATTTATTATGCACGACCACCAGGAACTGCCTCCACAAGGTCAACAATTCCTTATGCATGTATAATTAAAGCTGTTTTTCACAGAAATGCCCAATTTAAAATGGCGGTTTTTACCGCCATTTTTTTATTTAGTTTTCTGAGGCTACTTTTACCACAACTTTACCGAAGTTTTTCCCTTCCAGTAAGCCTATAAACGCCTCTGGTGCCTGCTCAAGACCCTCCGTTACCTGCTCGCGGTAATGAATGCGATCCTGTTTCAGCCAGCTTGCCATCTCCTGCTGGAATTCATGCAGCCGGTGACCATAATCCTGCATGATAATAAACCCCTGCAACCGAATACGCTTCTTCAGAATCGTCGCCATTAATAATGGAACGCGATCCGGGCCTTCCGGAAGGTCGGTAGCGTTATAACCGCTCACCAGACCACAGAGCGGAATGCGCGCAGAGGTATTTAATAACGGCAGCACGGCATCGAATACTTTGCCGCCGACGTTCTCATAGTAAATATCGATGCCCTGCGGGCAGGCCTTCGCCAGACGGTCGCTAAAGTCGTCGGCATGGTGATCGATACACTCATCAAAACCGAGCACCTCCACGGCATGACGACACTTCTCGCTACCGCCCGCAACACCTACCACGCGACAACCTTTGATTTTGCCAATCTGACCAACCGTTGCGCCAACCGGCCCGGTTGCTGCGGCGACGACCAGCGTTTCGCCCTCTTTCGGCTGGCCGATATCCAGCAAACCCATATAGGCGGTAAAGCCCGGCATACCAAGGATCCCCAGCGCCCAGGAGGGGTGCGGAATGGTGCTGTCGAGTTTCACCAGATCGTCACCGCTGGCGATGTCGTAATCCTGCCAGCCGCTGCCGGCGAGAACCCAGTCGCCCTCGGCGAAGTCCGGGTGCTGGGATTTGACGACGCGGCTGACGGTGCCGCCGCACATCACTTCACCGATTTTTACTGGCGGCGAGTAGGATGGCGCGTCGCTCATGCGTCCGCGCATATAGGGGTCGAGGGAGAGATAGACCGTGCGCAGCAGCACCTGGCCTTCGCCCGGTGAGGCGACCTCATCCTCCTCCAGCCGGAAATTCTCTGTGGTTGGCGCGCCATGCGGACGCGAAGCCAGTACCCAGCGGCGGTTGCGGTGTGAATGTTGGTTCATTTTGCTCTCCTGTGCAGTATGGACTGACTAATGATAGTAGACGGTTAACGCCGCCCGCGCGTTGGTATTACGTGGCGGCATGATTGAGGCGCACCACCAGATAGCGGCACGGCGCAAGGGTTTCGTTGATAAATCGGCAGTCGTTCGGCGGGCCCAATTCCAGACAATCCCCAGGCTGCATCTCATGGCGCGTCTCGCCTTCAAGAAACACCAGGCTGCCTTCCTGTAACCAGATAAGCTGGCGTGCCAGCGCATAAGAGGAGGCAGGCATCGGGATATCGCTGCCGGGCGGCAGCTCAATCTGCACCAGATCGATCGGCAGGTCGCTGCGCGGCGAGACATGGCGGCGCAGATAATGGGTTTGCGGATCGCGCCACACCGGTTGGCTGGCGAAGCGCAGCAGCTTACCCTCCTGCATCTCCGCGCGGGCAATCAATGTCGACATGCTGATAGCAAACGCACCGCAGATGCGCGCCAGCAGCGTTGCCGTTGGGCTGCTCTCTGCCCGCTCGATTTTATGGATCATCGCCCGCGATACGCCCGCGCGTTCGGCAAGTTCCGTCAGCGACCAGCCGCGCGACTCGCGCTCAAGGCGAATTCGCGCACTGATCCGTTGATTTATATTGTCTGAGATAGTATTCATAACGTCATACTATAGTGTACAGATCAGGGGTTCAACCATGTCGATTCGTTATGCCGTGAAAGAGGATTGCGCGGCGATTGCCGCTATTTATAACCACGCCGTGATTAACACGGCGGCGATCTGGAATGATCAAACGGTGGATGCCGATAACCGCATTGCGTGGTTTGAGGCGCGCGCCCTGCTCGGCTATCCGGTGATTGTGAGCGAAGAAAATGGCGTTGTCACGGGCTACGCCTCCTTCGGCGACTGGCGCGCGTTCGACGGCTTTCGCCACACGGTTGAACACTCGGTCTATGTCCATCCGGAACACCAGGGCAAAGGCCTTGGCCTGGCGCTGATGGAGCGGCTGATTGAGGAAGCGAAGCGCATCGGTAAACATGTGATGGTTGCCGGTATCGAAGCGCAAAATCAGGGGTCGATTCATCTGCACCAAAAGCTTGGCTTTACCATTACCGGGCAGATGCCGCAGGTCGGCACCAAGTTTGGCCGCTGGCTGGATCTCACCTTTATGCAGCTTCAGCTCGATAACCGCAGCGATCCGGACGCGGCGGTATGAACCAGTCGCTGACCCTCGCTTTTCTGGTTGCCGCCGGTATTGGGCTGGTTATC
The DNA here is from genome assembly GCF_016624785.1 of Kosakonia sp. S42. Lineage (NCBI taxonomy): Bacteria > Pseudomonadati > Pseudomonadota > Gammaproteobacteria > Enterobacterales > Enterobacteriaceae > Kosakonia > Kosakonia sp. S42. The sequence goes on from NZ_JACVTW010000006.1 coordinate 63,535, forward strand.
CAGAACACGCTGATGGTGCGCATTACCCAGTCCTCCTCCACCATTCTGATCGCCATGCTGCTCAACTCGCTGGTCGGCATTGTGCTGTTTGTCTCTATTCTTTTGATCAAACAGGGCGTCGGCGGTTTTCAGGAGCTGGTTGGCAGCGTCAAATGGTGGACGCTGATCCCCGGCCTGCTCGGCTCCTTTTTTGTTTTCGCCAGCATCAGCGGCTATCAAAACGTCGGCGCGGCGACCACTATCGCCGTGCTGATCGCCAGCCAGCTTATTGGCGGACTGGTGATGGATGTGGTGAAGAGCGAAGGCGTGGCGCTGCGGGCATTGATTGGCCCGGTGTGCGGCGCGGTGTTACTGGTGATCGGCGCCTGGCTGGTCGCCCGGCGACAGTTTTGAGGAATAAAAAAAACGGGCCATTTGGCCCGTTTTTTCAGCGCACAATCAGAGAATCTCGCCACCTTTGGTGAGCTGCTCGCGCCGCGCTTCCGCATCCTCTTTATGCTGGCGTCCATGATGGGCGATGGCGTTACGCAGGCGCTGCTGCTGTTCGTAACGCGCGTCGCGGCTCAGTTCGCCATCATCGCTCAGGATAACCAGCAGCTCGTTCATGCCGATAATTGCCCCGTCGGCAATGGCGGCGTCGACGCGGGCGGTAACCTCATCAAGATGTGACATACCCTCTCCTTAATTCAGCTTCGCTTTGGAAAAATCACTGCCCATCAGGCTGACGCTGTAGCCGGTGACGTTGCTGCGCGTCGCGTAGAAGGTTATGCCGTTTGCCAGCGGGATCCACGGTGCCTGCTTATAGAAAATATCCTGCGCCTGGCCGTAGAGTTTCGCTCGCTCGGCCGGATCGCTCACCAGCTTCGCTTTTTTCACCAGATCGTCGTAAGGCTTGTCACACCAGCGCGCGGCGTTGGAGCCGGTCTTCACGCTGTCACAGCCGAGCAGCGTATCGGCGAAGTTATCGGGATCGCCGTTATCGGACATCCAGCCAAACAGCGCGGTGTCGTGCTCACCTTTACGCATGCCGGAAAGATACTCGCCCCACTCGTAGGAGACAATCTTCGCTTTGACGCCCACTTTTGCCCAGTCGCTCTGGATCATCTCGGCGATACGGCGCGAATTCGGGTTATAGGGGCGCTGCACCGGCATTGACCAGAGCGTCGCTTCAAAGCCCTTCTCCAGCCCCGCCTGCTTCAGCAGTGCTTTCGCTTTCTCCGGATCGTAGCTGTACTCCGGCAGGTCTTTGTTGTAGCCGAGCATATTTGGCGGCAGCGGCGATTTCGCCACGCTGGCTGAACCCAGGAACACCGCATTCACAATCGCTTTTTTATCGGTGGCGTAGTTCAGGGCCTGGCGCACCAGCACTTTATCAAACGGTTTTTTCTCGGTATTAAACGCCAGATAGCCGACGTTCAGCGCTTCAACCGTATGCAGAGTCAAATCCTTATTCTTTTTGATCTGCTCAAACTGCACCGGTGCCGGGGCGGGAATAATCTGGCACTCATTGGTTTGCAGTTTTGCCAGACGCGTCTGCACATCCGGAGTGATGGAGAAGATCAGGTGCTTAGTCGGCACCGGGCCATCCCAGTAGTTCGGGTTAGCGATATAGCGAATCAGCGCATCGGTTTTGTACTGCTGCAACGCGTAGGGGCCGGTTCCGATTGGCCAGTTATCAACATTTTCCGGCGTGCCTTTTTTCAGCATCGCGTCGGCATACTCGGCCGAAAGAATCGAGGCAAAATCCATGCCCCAGTCGGCAAGGAAGGCGGCGTTCGGTTCATTGAGCACGAACTGAACGTGGTAATCATCGACCTTCTTCACCTCTTTAATCAGCTTATCCAGCCCGACATCGGTGAAGTATTCGTAGTTGCCTTTTGAGACGTTGTGGTACGGATGTTTAGCATCCATCTGGCGCATGACGGAGAAGATCACGTCATCGGCGTTAAAGTCGCGCGTCGGTTTGAAATATTTGTTGCTGTTGAATTTAACGCCCTGGCGCAGCGTAAAGGTCCAGGTTTTGCCATCGTCGGAGACTTTCCACTCTGTCGCCAGCGACGGCACCGGAGTATTTTTCACCGGATCGAAGGTGACAAGGCGGTTATAGAGCACCTGCGAGCTGGCGACAAACGACGGGCCGGAGCTGGCAATCTGCGGGTTGAAAGACTCCGGGGAGGCTTCGGAGCAGTAGATCAGTGTGTCGTTGGAAGCCGCAAACGCGGCGCTTGCCGGTAAGAGTGTGCTCAACGCCAGCGCGAGCAGTGTTTTCCCTGTGGTCATGTGCAGGAGCCTTCTTTTTTTATATGGAGTGGTAATCTCAGCACAGGCCGGGCGAACTGGCAAATAACCAATCTCTATCAAGTTATGCTAAAGCGGTTGTTTTTGCTGAAATATCCACCATGCTTAATAAGAAAATTTACTGTAGGGCGTATTTTGACCGTCATAAGGTCTCGATGCGCTCAATGCGTCGAGAATTCAATGGTTTTGCGCTTTCCTCTGCCTTTTACTGGCGACGGGAACGCGTATAGTAGACGCGTGAAGAAGTCTATGGGATGAAAACGTGGCAAAAACACTCTTGCGCAGCGGCGATCTGGATGATTTCCAGGCCGTTGGCGGCGGCGGTCAGGCCGTATTCGATTCGGCACTACAAATTCGGGAAGCGCTGCGTCTGCGTAAACAGCAGGCGTTAGTGGATTGCCTGGCAATACCGCAGGTTAATGATGAAGGCGATCGTGTCGACTGGTACTCGCCCATCGACGGTCAATCCCGCTCGTGGAAAGCGGCTGAGCCGGAGGCGCGCGCCCGCGCCCTGCGTTTCCTCGAAAGCACGCTTGATAGCGCGGCCGCCCTGAGCCGTAAATGTATGCAGTCGCCCAAAACCGCCCAGCAACTCTTCGGTTCGCTGCTGGAAAAAGCGCTGCAATTCCCCGGCGAAAACCATGTTTTCCTCGTTGATGGCAAACCGGTCATCACCTTCTGGGGCTTCGTCAATCTTAATGAAAGCGCGCGCGAAAACGTGCTTGAGTGCCTCTACGAGCCTGAGCCGGAAGTGCCGGAGATTGTGATCGAACCGGAACCGGAGCCCGAGCCGCAACCTGAGCCAGAGCCGGAAAAAGAAGCGCAGAGTGAACCTGCAGCGGAAGCGAGCTTCAGCCAGGCCGATGCTCCGCTCTTAACTACCCCGCCGCCGCCGGTTAAACCGCAGCCAGTGAATGTCGCGCCGATCTATCAGGCGGTGCAGGATGCCGATCAGGAGCCTGCTCCGGCAAAAGAACCTGCCGCCGCGCCCGCACCGAAAACGAAAAAACGTCGCCGCACCGCGCTGTGGCTGCTGCCGATAGCGGCCGCTGTCGCCGCCGCCGTTGCCGTGCCGGTTGTGCTCAAACAACAGCAGCAGAAGGCAGAAACCGCTTCCGCGCCGGTTGCCGAGCAGGCAAAACCGGTCGCCATTGCACCGAAGCCGATTGAGGCAGAACCGATCCCGGCGCTTTCCGCCAACCTGCCGCTGCACCAGGCCGCGGTATTACCGGCTGAAGAGAAAGCCCCGGCAGAGAAACCGGCGGAAAACGAGCCGGTGGTAATTATGCCGATCCCGAAAGGCGCCATGGTGATGGATGCCCAGCAGGTCAAAATGGGCTCGACCAAATTCCTCAACGGCAGCTGGCGACTGGCGATGGATATTAAAGATCCGGTCACAGGCAAAGCGCCGAACGTGCGTTATCAGATTCAGAATAATAAAGGCAGCGCCCGCATTGTGATGGGCAAGAACGTCACCTGTCGCGCCGATCTCTTCTCCGGCCTGCATCAGACGGGCGAGTTGCTGATCAAGAGCCGCGGTAATGCGCGTTGCAGCGACGGGACGCGCTACCCGATGCCGGATATTTCCTGTAAAGCAGGCACCAACGACGTGGCGGAGTGCAGCGCGCGTTTTGACGCAAAAACCACCGTTCCGGTGACGTTCAGAAACACAGGTGATTGATTTATGTTGGTTAATCTTTGCGACTACAAACAGAGCGTCACGCTGATCGCCAATAGCGGCGTGCAGTTTCTCGATTTCGGCCTGACGCCACAGGACTCGGCGAACAGCGGCCGTTTTGTGCGTAAAACCGCGAACGGGCCGCTGCTGCGCCTCGATTTCGACGTGGTGAATGAGCGTTACACCCTGCCCAACCGCGACGGCGGTCAGCCGGAAGTGGTCAAACCCGAGAGCACTCACCCGCTGCAATACTCCCTGTCGATCCTCGACGGCGTCTGGTTGCCGATCCCGTTTCTGCGCTTCAACCCGCCGCGCACCTTCGTTGAAGGCCCGGATAACTGGGCGCGCGTGCAGATCCGCAAACTTCCCGAGCCGGACAGCGCCGGAAACACGCACCGCGTGGCGCTGGCTCTCGACAGCCAGATCAACGGCAACTCGCCCGCCGCCCTTGCGCCGCAGGAGAATGACATTCTCAACGGCACCCGCTTTTCGCTCGCCTGGCGCGATGATGAAGTGGCCGATTTTCTCGATCAGACGTGGGTTGATGGCTGGCTGCGCGAAGCGTTTTTGCACTTTATTACCCAGCATGAAAGCCGCAGCGAGCGCGAAATCCACCAGGCCCTGCGCGGTTTTGAGTACCAGGCGCACTGGCTGAACGTGATGTCGCTGCTCGGCATGCAGATTCAGGTGCCGGAAGTGAAAATCGTCACCCATACGCTCAGCACACCGGCTATTCCGGTCGATCTCATCCTCGATGTGGGCAATACGCACACCTGCGGCGTGATTATTGAAGATCATGGCGACGCCAACGATGGCCTGCGACAGACCGCTGAACTGCAAGTCCGCTCGCTCAGCGAGCCACAATTTCTTAACGAGCCGCTGTTTACCAGCCGGCTTGAGTTTTCTGAAGCGCGCTTCGGCAAGCAGCACTTTTCTGTCGAAAGCGGACGTGAAGATGCCTTTATCTGGCCGTCGATCGTCCGCGTCGGCGATGAAGCACGCAAGCTGGCAATGCAGCGTATCGGTACCGAAGGCAACAGCGGCATCTCCAGCCCGCGTCGCTATCTGTGGGATGAAACCCCGGTGTTGCAGGACTGGCGTTTCAGCCAGATGAACAGCAAAACCCAGCGTGAACCGCTGGCGACCGCCTTCCCGCTGATGAATCTGATGAATGACGAAGGCCAGCCGCTCTATAGCCTGCCGCTTGATGAGCGTCTGCCGGTCTTCTCGCCGCAGTACAGCCGCAGCACGCTGATGACCCATATGTTGTGCGAGCTGCTCTCGCAGGCGCTCGGGCAGATCAATAGCGTCGCGACCCGCCTGCGCCTTGGCTTCCCGGCTTCGCCGCGCCAGCTGCGCACCATTATTCTCACCCTGCCGTCGGCGATGCCGAAGCAGGAGCGCGAGATCTTCCGCCGCCGCATGTTTGAAGCGATTGCCCTGGTGTGGAAAGCGATGGGCTGGCATCCGCAGGATGAGGATTTTGCCCAGCGTAAGCAGCAGGAAAAGAGCGTGGTGCCGGTGCCCTATATCCAGATGGAGTGGGACGAAGCGAGCTGCGGCCAACTGGTATGGCTCTATAACGAAGCGATCTCCCGCTTTGCCGGGCAGACCGAAACCTTTTTTGCCTCTCTCGCCCGCCCGGATCGCACCGAAGCGCCGGGCGCGGTGCCGGGGCGCTCGCTGCGCGTGGCCTCCGTCGATATTGGCGGCGGCACAACCGATATGGCGATCACCCACTATCAACTGGATGACGGCACCGGCAGCAATGTCAAAATCACCCCGCAGTTACTCTTCCGTGAAGGGTTTAAAGTGGCGGGCGATGACATTCTGTTAGATGTGATTCAGCGCTGCGTGCTGCCTGCGCTGCAAACACATATGCAGAAAGCGGGCATTACCGACGCGGCGGCGATCATGGCGACGCTGTTTGGCGACTCCGGGCGTATCGACACCCAGGCGGTGCTGCGCCAGCAAACCACCCTGCAACTCTTTATGCCGGTTGGCCATGCGATTCTGGCGGCCTGGGAAGAGAGCGACATTAACGATCCGCTGGCTGGTCTTTATGCGACCTTTGGCGAGCTGCTGAAGCAGACGCCGACGCGCAACGTGATGAACTACCTGAAGCAGGCGATTGATCATGCCCTGCCTGCCGGTTCGGCGGAGTTTGATGTGCTGTCGGTACCGCTACAAATCACCTTCCGCGATCTGCAGGAGGCGATGCTGGCCGGGCAGTTTACGCTCACCGCCCCGCTGCACGCGGTGTGCGAAGCGATCAGCCACTATAGCTGCGACGTGCTGCTGCTTACCGGTCGTCCGGGCTGCTTGCCGGGCGTGCAGGCGCTGATTCGCCATCTGCAACCGGTGCCGGTCAACCGCATGGTGTGGCTGGATAAGTACCGCGTGCATGAGTGGTACCCCTTCAGCCAGCAGGGCAAAATCGGTAACCCGAAATCGACCGCTGCCGTTGGCGCGATGCTGTGCAGCCTGGCGCTCGATCTGCGCCTGCCGCGCTTTAACTTTAAAGCGGCGGATATTGGCGCCTACTCGACGGTGCGCTACCTCGGCGTGCTGGATAACGTGGTTAATACCCTGCGTGATGAGAACATCTGGTATCACGATATCGATCTGGATAAACCCGGCGCGAAGCTGGATGCGCGGCTGCACTTCCCGCTGCGCGGCAATGTGACGCTCGGTTTCCGTCAGCTGGCGAACGCCCGCTGGCCGGCCACGCCGCTCTATACGCTGAGTATCAACTCGCAAGAACTGGCGAAAACCATCGCCGGTGACGGGGTGCTGAATGTGCGGCTACAGTTTAGCGGCGGCAATAAACACCACGGCCCGGAGGCGTTTACCCTGAGTGAAGCCTGGTTGCAGGATGGCACCCCGGTTCCTGCCGATGCGTTAACGTTTAAATTGAATACGCTGGCCGACCGCCGACACAGCGGAAGCCATTACTGGATCGACAGCGGGAGTGTGTACCTGAAATGAGTGCGAGCGTAAAAACCACCCAAGCCTTAACTGCATGGATCACTAACAACCGTCAGCACTCACCGCTGCTCGATGATGACGCCGATGCTCTGCTGGCGCGCGTTACCGCTGCCGCGGCTGATGAACAGGCGCTGGCGGAGGTGGCTGAGGCTCCCTGCACCGTCGGGCTGTATGGTCGCTCGCAGGCGGCAAAAGCGCATCTGCTCGCCGCCCTGTGCGGCAGTGGCAATGGCCGCATGCATGTGCGCCCCGGCGAAAAGACGCTGGATTACTTCAGCCACATTAACCCCGGCCACGCCCTCACCAGCATGGCGCTGCGTTTTAGCCAGCGCCTGCCGTTTATGGATGAGGGTTTCCCGCTCTGCCTGCGCATTCTCAGCGAAGCGGAGCTGGTCCAGCTGTTTATCGCTCATGCGCATCAGCAGCCGGACCTGCGTGCGGTTGATAAAGCGGTAATTGAAGATCGGGTCGCGAAATGGCGCGCGCTGCGCCAGCCTAACGCTGTGCCGGGGATCACCGCCGAAGAGATTGGCGCTATCGCCCGCTTCTGGCGCTCGGTGGTACCCGCCGCGCAGCAGCAGATGGATGATGCGCTCTGGTATCAGTTCGCCACCCTGCTGCCCTCCCTTGATCTGAGCGCACGCGCCAGCGCCTGGTCGCTACTGTGGGGCGAACAGCAAGAGTTAACCCAGCAGTGGTTTGCCCTTGCGCATACCCTGCACCAGACCGGTAACGCCACCGAGATCGCCGCACCGCTGAGCATTCTGGTAGATACCTTCGCGCTGCCGACCGACGGCTTTTTAACCCCGGCGGTTGAGCAGGAAGAGGCGATCCAGGATGAAGTCGTAGTCCACCCGTGGGCCAATGAGCAGTTACAAAACGCCGTCAGCATTCCGCTGGCCACGCTGGCGCTGATCACCCGCGAGCTAGTACTGCCGGTGGAAAACAGCCTGTTACCTGGCGTCGATATTCTGGATATTCCCGCCCCCGGCCCGCGTGAAGGCCAGCCGTTGTGGCGCAGCAAATGCCGCTGGCTGCTGGAGAACTACCGCCAGCGCCTGCAACCGGATGTGTTGATGATCTGCAACGCCACGCTGGATCGCGCGGAGACCGCGATAATCGCACGCACGCTGCTGAACTGGGTGAAAGAGACCCAGTCGGGCCAGGAGTCGGCGCTGCCGGGGCTGGTCTGGGCGATCACGCCGCAGGATGCGCGCTTTACGCTGGCGCAAAATCTGGATGAGACCGTCCAGCAACTGATTGGTAAACCGGGCCAGCACTGGGGCACATTGCAGGCGCTGGATGCCAGCAGTTTGCAGCGTCTGCTCGAGTGGCTGGCGCAAGCCACCGCGCCCGCCCTGCGCCAGCAGCGGCTGAAAGCGCTGAGCGATCGCCAGCAACGCGCCCTGCGCGATCTGTTGCAGGCATGGGTCGTCAGCCCGGAACAGGATGCGGATGAGCAGCGTAAACGGGCGGAGTCCGTGGTGCGCGAACTGCAGGTTCAGGCTTCACGCCACGGTGAACTGCTGGAAGGATTGATGCCGGATATGCAGCAGTTCGATACGCTCTGGAAGGTACAGCAGCCGCGTGAAGAGAAAGTGAACGGCCTGTTTAACGAGTCGATCGATCTGTTTGCTGAATCGGCTGAGAGCGCCGAGCCGCAGGCAATGGCGAAAGATGTCGGTCAGCAGGCGCACGCGCTGTGGGTCAACCACGTGCGCCAGTGGAGCCGCGATGATGACAATGCCGTGCGCCTGGGCGTCAGCCCGGCGACGCTGCGCCAGATGGCCGAGATTGTGATTATCAGCAGCTACCGCCTGCGTCTGCCGGAAACCCTGCAGAAGATTATGCAGCGCGATACCGCCTGCGCAGCGCAGCTTCATGCCGCCATTGGCAACTTTGTCGCCTGGCTCGGCTATGCCGATCTCCCGCCGGAGAGCCGCCCGGCCAGCCGCGTGCAGAAAGGCAGCACCATTTTTGCTACCGCGCCGATTGAAGTGGGCGGCGAGCGGTTAACGCGTCTCGGCGATCAGCCGGTACACGCCGCAACCCGCTACGTCTACGACTGGCTGGTCGCGCTCTACAACCGGGCGATTGAAAACATCGGCTACCGCCACCCGCTCGATGTTACCCCCGAGGCGCGAGCGGCGCTAAAAGCGCTGCTGCCTTAACCCACAACCCGGCAAACTCCGCCGGGTTTTTTATTCGTGCTGCGCGATAAACGACCCTATCGCCTGCGCCAGCGCCGCTGGCTGCTCCCATGACATGGAATGCCCGGCGTCGGCGATAATCCGCAGATCGATCCCCTGCTGGCGGACTTCATCGGCGTCTTTATCCGGCAGCGAGTGTGCGCCGAAAATCAGCGTCTTCGGGCGCGGCAGGTCGGCAAACAGGCTCATCCAGCCGGGCGTGATGCCCTCAACCAGGCTTTTCGCTTCCCGCCACATCGCCCAGGGCGCCGTGCTCTGCAAACTGCCCGCCCACGGCGAGGTCTCCCGCGCCAGCATCGCCGCATAGCCGCAGGTGACAAAATCCCCTTCGTCCATGCTTGCCACCTCGCGGCTGAACTGCCCGCCGCCGGGGTAAAAATTAGGCTCGGAAACCGCAAGACCATTAAGACGTGCGTTAACTTGTGAGGCGACCTCAATGGCAATGCTGCCGCCCATGCTGTGACCGTAGAGCCAGAAGGCATCCAGGCCAAGATGATCGAGCACTTCCACTACCACGTTTGCCTGATCGGTGGTGCGATAGGCGTAGCTGGCGGGTCTTTCACTGTAGCCGCTGCCGGGCAGATCGATAAGTACGGCGCGACGTCCGGCGAGTGCCGGGTCGGTAATAATGCGTGGATATTCAAAGGATGATGCGCAGCCCAGGCCGTGAATAAAGACCACCGGGTCGCCTTCGCCCGGTAAGGCGTGCCAGCGAACGCGGCACTGCGCGTGGTGTGAATTGAGTTCGTCCATTTGCTCCCCCTCTTGCGTGATACTGGTATTTTATACAGCATTTCAGCGCAAGATTGCGAGCGAATTCAAAAGAGTGAAATAAGGAGCGCCACCGGGAAGCTGATCGGCCATGTTGCACCGACTAATAGCGCGCTCAATAAGCGCATGGTGCGCCTCTCTTTGGTGAGAAACCAGGTGACAAGCGCGCAAATCGTCGCCATTACCCCGTAAAAAATCAGCAGTTTTGTGTAGAGGTCCATCCGCTTTCTCCTGTCCATAGGCCAACGTGCAGTGCCTATGCTGCTCTCTTTCTTGCCCGCATGCTGTCGGGGCGGTCACGCTTTGCTTTAGCAGCAGGCAGAGATCAGAAAATGGAGAACAGCAGCGCGACCGGAAAGCTCATCGGCCAGGTGGAACCGACCAGAAAAGCACTCAGCAGGCGGATGCGTTTACGATCGTGCGACAGAAACCAGGTGATAAAGGCGCAGATCAAGGCCATGACACAATAGAACACCAACATTTTTTGGTATAACGACATAACAAGCATTAACCCAGAAGTAACAAAACGTGCGCAATATGCTCTTTTAATTGACCTTTATCAAGTTTAAATAGTTTCTCAAAACAGGCCATATGCCGCATTTTTGATCTAACGGGCTGAATCTATTCATAAACGTCCGCCGGGAGTAATCCTTGATGGGGAGGGTAAACGCAGCGCCAGCGGACGTCTCTTTTCTGATTATTGTTGGCGCTCGCGCCACGCTTTAATCATCTCCTTTGTCACTTCATTGGCGTAACAGATGGGCGCATAACCCCCTGCTTTGCTCCAGGCACTGCGCCGCCCGCACGAACTGCCGTTTCGCGCACGGTTAAACGGACAGGCGCAAGTGCCCGGATACTCGGCGATAGACTCTTCAATAATTGCCTGTTTGACCTGCGCGTCACTCAGCGTCGGACCTTTTGCCACCCCTTGCGGTGCAATCATCACGCTGGCAGCCACAATAACGCCTGCTAACCACGTCGCTATTTTCATTTTTTTATCCCGTGAAGGTATGAATCACAAAACTATTCTTATTATTCCTGCTCAATATTGATTAAAAACAACTCAGCTTATTCAGATGCATTTCTGCATGAGATTTAACTTAAGTCTGATTATTAATATCGAAAGGCAGTAATTAAGTGCTGCTATATTTGGCGAGCCAGAATCTTCTCTGTTATTGTTTTTAACAGGCAAAGAAAAGGTGAAACAAGGTAAGTTTATGCAGAAATATGACGATCTGTGGCAAGCCATTGAAGTTCGGGTACGTGAAAATAATGACATCACGCTTAACGATTGGACCACGGATAGCGTGCGGGGCCATGCCGCGAGGCAGCGCATTGCGCAAATATTTATCCTCGAAGTCCTGCTGGCGCGCCATCGTGACAAGTATGCCAGTAACTTTGTTCCCCTTGCCGGTGAGGAGGCGCTCTACCATCTCATCTTCAAACGCACCGGCTGGAAGCCGTTTGAAGTGAAACAGCTCTCCTTTATCGATACGCTGTTTGTGCTGGCCGAGCTGTTCCGCGACGAAAACTTACCGACAGAAGTCCGCGCCGTACTGCGCTCGCAGGGCATTAAAGATGAGGCGCTACCTACCTACGATTTTTCAGAGAAGGATTGGGCACCGCGCGAAAACGAGGTGTTTCTGCGCCGTTAAGCTATGCGATAAAAAAGGGGCTCAGTTGAGCCCCTTTTTTTTTATTACTGTGCCGCTACACTACACTCCATTGTTAGCGCGAGCGGCGCACGGGCAAAATAAAACTCCTCTCCTTCACACCAGTAGCTTTCAATCGGCATTGCGCCATATGAGAGTGTTGAAGAGATAGTTGTGTCGCCGTCATCCACCGTCAAAAACTCGGCAGCCCGCCCGGGAATCAGTACGACTACGATTTTACTCATTATGATTTAATTCCCCTGCCTGATTATTCAAAAAGCCAGCTATTATTACCGCTTTTTGTGACGGGGTAATGACATTATTTGTAAGTAATTTACTGCCGTCCCTGGCGACGATAAATATTAATTTTTGATTATCAGGCGCGTTTAGCTTCTGACAACAATACGGTGCCGGCCGTGCCAGAACCGTTGCGAAAACTTACTTCGCTTTATGCGCCATCGCATAGGCTTCTGGCAGGTTCAGACGTTGCCAGAAGTTCTGATCGGCGGTTTCGCCAGACAGCGGATAACCACCCGGCAGTGCCGTTTTCACCATCAGGTCACGACGTGCGGACGCCGACAGATTCGGTAACGCCACCTCCAGCAGCACTTCCGCCCCTTCCGGTACTTTCACCGGTTGCACGTTGCCTTTTTGCTGCGGAAGATCGTAGGTCATGGTGAAGCGGTAAAACTCTTTCATCGCCGGGTCACGATACGGATCATCTTTGCCAGCCGTTCTCGCGCACTCTGCCAGGGAGGTGCCGCACTCTTTTTCCAGTGCCGTACGCAGTTGATCGCGCGCTTCGTTAAACAACTTACGATAAGCCGGGTCATTGAGGTAATGCGCCACGTTACGCTGGGCCACCATTCTTGAGCCCATCACATCCAGCGGATAGTGCACGCCCAGCACGATGCGTGAATAGCCATAGCGCGCGCCGCGCTCTACCAGCGAGTCAAAGCGTTCCGGGATCATCTCCGCCATCAGCAGAGAATCGGTGTAACCGGTATTGGTATGACCGCTTGGGAAGGAGCCGCCGTCGGCCGAGTATGGTTTGTTATCCTTCACTACCACATCATCCGGGACCTGGTGAATGGTATTGCCCTGAATCAGAAATGGACGTTTGTAGTCAAAGTGCTTCTTCGCCGCGCCGGTGCTGACTTCGCTGGTTTTGATCAGCGCCGCGGCTTTGCTTAATTCGCCTTTATCATAGGCGGCGATAAACGCTTTACCCAGACGAGGACCGAGCGCGTCAGAGAGAAAATAGAGGTAGCTGATACCTTCAGCATCCGCCAGCGCCTGATGGCGCAGCCCTTGGGTAGCATCGAGGTTAATCGTCTCAACAGTTTTCAGGTTCTGATCCAGCACCGGTGCAGGAAGCTTGCTGAACGCGGAGAGCAGTTCAATGCCCGCCTTTTGGTTGTCTTTCACTTTGAAATCATAACCGCTGGCTTTCAGCCAGGCGGTATCGGCCTGTTTTGCGCTTTGCGCCGCTTTCTCCAGTTGTCCACGATCCACTTTTGCACCGTCGCCTTTCAGCGCGTCGCGCAGCGCGGACAGAGACTGGCTCTCCAGGTCATCAAATGCCTGGCTTACCGACGCCGGCGTAGTGGTATTTGCAATGTCGCGTGCAACAGTCAAAGGGACATCTTTCGCCATCGCCTGATGAGCAAGCAGCAGGGAAGCGGTTAACAGCGTCATACGGGCTTTCATTTTTTATCCTTTTATTCAAACAATAACCTTGCCTGCGCATGACGCTAGTCCTGTAAATTGACGCTTTTGTGACACGGAGACACTTTGAAACGTTTTATGGGAACCTGATACAAGCGCACCGGCCAGGCATTTTCATGCCCGATTTTTTGTCTAACCCAGCCGCTGCGTCCCTGTTCACACATCTCCCTATCCCAACAGTAACTTTGAATTCACTGCCCTATCCGTGCTCCAAAAGAAAGTGGCTGCAACACAATAATCTTGCATTACAGTCACTTAAACCTTTCTCAGTGTTTTATCATCACATGCCGAACCACCGTGTAATCCTCCAGCCCGTAAATCGACATATCTTTGCCATAGCCGGAGTGTTTTTGTCCGCCGTGCGGCATTTCGCTGACCAGCATAAAGTGGGTGTTGACCCAGGTGCAGCCATACTGTAGCCGTGCGCTGATGCGGTGCGCGCGTCCAACATCTTTGGTCCATACCGATGAGGCGAGGCCGTAGTTCGAATCGTTGGCCCAGCCGAGCACCTGCGCTTCGTCATCAAACTCTGTAACGCTGACTACCGGGCCAAACACTTCGCGCTGCACGATGGCATCTTCTTGCTTTGCCCCGGCCAGCAAGGTTGGCTGATAGTAATAACCCGCGCCCGGCTGCTTGTTGCCGCCGGTCACCACTTTGATATGCCCGAGCGCCTTCGCCTCGTCGACGGCGCGCGCTACGCGATCAAGGTGCGCCTGGGAGCTGAGCGGACCAAGCTCGGTGGACTCATCATTCGGCTCGCCCATCTTGAGGCTGGCGACGGCGGCGCCGAGTTTCTCAACCAGCGCATCATAAATGCCCTTTTGCGCATAGATGCGGCACGCAGCGGTGCAATCCTGCCCGGCATTGTAGAAACCAAAGGTGCGCACCACTTCGACCACCGCATCGAGATCGGCATCATCAAACACAATCACCGGCGCTTTGCCGCCGAGCTCCATATGGGTGCGCTTAATCGAGGAAGCGGTATGGGAGATGATGTGCTCACCGGTGGCAATCGAGCCGGTCAGCGAGACCATGCGCACCTTGTGATGGCCGGTTAAGCGATCGCCGACGCTCTGCCCGCGGCCAAACAGCACATTTAATACGCCCGCCGGGAAGATGCCTTGCGCTAGCTCCGCCAGCTTCAGCAGGGTCAGCGGTGTAATTTCGGAGGGTTTGATTACCACGCAGTTTCCCGCCGCCAGCGCCGGGGCGAGTTTCCATGCCGCCATCATCAGCGGGTAGTTCCACGGTGCAATAGAGGCCACCACGCCTAATGGATCGCGGCGAATCATTGAGGTGTGGCCCTCCAGATATTCGCCCGCCGCCAGCCCGTTCAGGCAGCGCGCGGCACCGGCGAAGAAGCGGAATACATCCACCACCGCCGGAAGTTCATCATTTAATACGCAGTGCAGTGGCTTACCGCAGTTGAGCGATTCGAGGCGCGCGAACATCTCGTCGTTATCCTCAATCACCTGCGCCAGTTGCAGCAGCGCATCGGCTCGCGCTTTTGGCGTGGTCTGCCCCCACTCGGCAAAGGCCCGGTCTGCTGCCTCGACGGCTGCGTCGACCTGCGCGTGTGACGCTTCGGCGATCGACAGCAGCACCTCGCCGGTGGCGGGATTATAGACCGCCTGCTCTTCACCTTCGCCGTTAACCAGTTCGCCATTAATAAACAGTTGATGTTGCATCGCGTTCCCTCTGCCCGGTCAATAAGTCTGTTTACGGATTAGCCGCAAGGCCCCCACGCTATTAAAAATAGACGGCGCGCAGAGAGAACGGGTGGGCAGCCAGTGCTGAACTGTGTTGCTATTCACATTTCCTATGAATAGCGCTCAGCGCAGCGGCAAAAGGTTATTGCATCATCTGGCGTATCAGTTCGCCGAGGCGCATCGCCGCCCGCTCCTCTTTCTCGCCCCACGCCCAGGCACAGTTAAAGCGAAAGAAGGAGATCCAGTTATCGGAGGTGGAAAACATCTTGCCCGGCGCGATGCTGATGTGGTGCGCCAGCGCCTGCTGGCTGAGCACGCCCGCATCCAGGCCGTTCGGCAACTCGAGCCATAAAAAATAGCCGCTCTCGTTGCGGTAGATTTTCACCTCCGGCGGCAGATGGCGCAGCAGCGCCTGCCAGGCGAGATGCTTGCGCTCCGCCAGCTGGCGACGTAAGCGGCGCAGGTGTGCGTCGTAGTGATGGGTGGAGAGATAATCAACCAGCGCCAGCTGTAGCGGCGAACTGGTGGATAAGGTGCTCATTAATTGCAGCTGCTGAATGCGCCGCGCGTGACGCCCGGCCGCTACCCAGCCGACGCGAAACCCGGCGACAAGGCATTTGGAAAAAGAGGAACAGTGCAGAGTCATATCCTGCTTATCCCAGGCTTTGGCGGGCAGCGGCTGTTCGCGACCATAATAGAGCTCGCTGTAGACATCATCTTCAATCAGCGTGACGTTGTGCGCGGTCAGCAACTCGACCAGCCGCGCCTTCTTCTCCGGGCTGAGGGTGAAGCCGAGCGGGTTCTGGCTGTTGGTCATCAGCCAGCAGGCTTTCACCGGGTATTCGGTCAGCGCCTGCTCAAGCGCGTCGAGATCGATGCCCACTTTCACATCCGTCGGTACCGAGAGCGCTTTCAGTTTCAGCCGCTCCAGCGCCTGTAGCGCGCCATAAAAACAGGGGCTTTCAATGATCACCCAGTCGCCCGGCTCGGTGACGGCCTGCAGGCTGAGGTTTAGCGCCTCGAGGGCACCGGCGGTAATCACAATCTCATCCGGCGAGATATTCATTCCCTGGCGGGCGTAACGCCGGGCGATAGCATGGCGTAACTGGCTGTTGCCCGGCGGCAGGTTCTCAATCACGCTCATTGCTCCCGCACTCTTGCTTACCTTTGCCAGCGAGCGGTTAAGCTGTGGCATCGGAAAGAGTTTCGGATCGGGAAACGCGGAGCCAAACGGCAGCACAGAGGCATCACAGCTCGCCTGCAAGACATCAAATATATAGGTGTTGATATCCACCGCTTCGTCACGCATTACCTGCGGCGCAGGCGCGCGCGTCATGCCTGGCGTCGGCGCGACAAAATAGCCCGACTGCGGGCGCGCAATCACCCGCCCCTGGCTCTCGAGCAGCTGATAGGCATGCCCGACGGTCATAAAACTCAGCCCGCTGCTCGCCACCTGTTCACGCAGCGAGGGCAGCTTTTCACCCGGCCGCCAGACGCCAAGTTCAATTTGTTCAACGATTTGCTGCGCCAGGCGCTGATATTTTTTCATGGTTGTTCACGTGACCGAAGAGTACGTCATGATGGCACGCTAATGGCGATCTCGCTATATCAGTTTAGAAAAAGTGCGCAATGCGTCGAACTGTTATAGACAGTTACAACCATGACTTTCTGGTGAATATTTCCCGTTTCGCCTGGACTATCCTGCAACCTGCCGTACCCTTGTAAAGGACTGTTATATGTAAATTGCTGTCAACTGTCTCTGCAAGTCGGCGGGCGTAGTCATTAACATTGACGCCACACCATTGATTCTGAGGATGTGCATGTTTGGTTTAGATGCGTTTTACCTGGCGAGGATACAGTTCGCCTTCACCGTTTCGTTCCATATTATCTTTCCGGCGATAACCATTGGCCTTGCCAGTTATCTCGCGGTGCTGGAAGGTCTGTGGCTGAAAACCCGGAACCCGGACTGGAAAACCCTTTACCACTTCTGGTCGAAGATCTTTGCCGTTAACTTCGGCATGGGGGTAGTTTCTGGTCTGGTGATGGCCTATCAGTTCGGCACCAACTGGAGCGGATTTTCGCAATTTGCGGGCAGCATTACCGGCCCGCTGCTCACCTATGAGGTGTTAACCGCCTTCTTCCTTGAAGCAGGTTTCCTTGGCGTCATGCTGTTTGGCTGGAATAAAGTCGGCCCCGGTCTGCACTTTTTCTCCACCTGTATGGTGGCGCTCGGCACGCTGATGTCGACCTTCTGGATCCTCGCATCCAACAGCTGGATGCATACCCCGCAGGGCTTTGCCATTGAGAATGGTCAGGTGATCCCGGTGGATTGGTTTAAGGTGGTCTTTAACCCCTCCTTCCCTTACCGCCTGTTCCATATGTCGATTGCCGCCTTCCTCAGCAGCGCGCTGTTTGTCGGTGCTTCTGCGGCCTGGCACCTGCTGCGCGGTAACAATACGCCGGCGATCCGCAAAATGTTCTCCATGGCAATGTGGATGGCGCTGGTTGTGGCACCGATTCAGGCGATGGTCGGCGATATGCACGGCCTGAATACGCTTGAGCATCAGCCAGCGAAGATTGCCGCTATTGAAGGCCACTGGGAGAACCCGCCGGGTGAAGCGACGCCGCTGCTGCTGTTTGGCCTGCCGGATATGGAGCAGGAGCGCACTCGCTACGCGGTGGAGATCCCGGCGCTCGGCAGCCTGATCCTGACTCACAGCCTCGATAAGCAGGTCCCGGCGCTGAAAGAGTTCCCCAAAGATGAGCGTCCCTATTCGCCGATCGTCTTCTGGTCCTTCCGCATTATGGTGGCGCTGGGCATGCTGATGATTGGTCTTGGCGTGATGGCGCTGTGGCTGCGTTATCGCAAGCGGCTGTATGCGTCGCGGCCGTTCCTGCACTTTGCCCTCTGGATGGGGCCTGCGGGGCTGATCGCCATTCTTGCCGGGTGGGTGACCACCGAAGTGGGCCGCCAGCCGTGGGTGGTTTATGGCCTGCTGCGCACCGCCGATGCGGTTTCCGGTCACGGCGATTTGCAGATGAGCCTCAGCCTGCTGGCCTTCTTTATCGTCTACTGCTCGGTGTTTGGCGTCGGCTATCTCTATATGGTGCGTTTGATCACCAAAGGGCCGCAGCCGCACGATGAAAACGCCACGCAGGGCACTCCGGCACGTCCGCTTTCAGCGGCAGGTGAACATCTTCCGGCTGATGAGGATAAATAATGGGTATCGATCTTCCGTTAATTTGGTTTGTCATTATCGTCTTTGCGACCCTGATGTATATCGTGATGGATGGTTTTGACCTGGGCATCGGCATCCTCTTCCCGGTGACGCGCGACGGCCACGATCGCGATGTGATGGTCAACAGCGTTGCACCGGTGTGGGATGGGAACGAAACCTGGTTAGTGCTGGGCGGTGCGGGGCTGTTTGGCGCTTTTCCGCTGGCCTATGCGGTTATCACCGACGCGCTGACCATTCCGCTGACGCTGATGCTGATTGGCCTGATCTTCCGCGGCGTGGCCTTTGAGTTCCGCTTTAAAGCGACTGAAGCGCACCGTCCCTTCTGGGATAAAGCCTTCTTGTCCGGCTCGCTGCTGGCGACCTTCTCGCAGGGCGTGGTGGTTGGCGCGTTTATCAATGGCTTTAAAGTGACTGGCCGCACTTTCAGCGGCGGCGCGCTCGACTGGCTGACGCCGTTTAACCTCTTCTGCGGCCTTGGCCTGGTGATCGCGTATGCGTTGCTGGGGGCAAGCTGGCTGGTGATGAAGAGCGGCGAACCGCTACAGGGCAAGATGCGCGCGGCGGCGAAAAAACTGCTGCTGGCGTTACTGGTGGTGATGGGCGTTATCAGCCTGTGGACGCCGCTCTCTCACGGTGCGATTGCCGATCGCTGGTTCAGCATGCCGAACCTGCTCTTCTTCTCGCCGGTGCCGCTGCTGGTGATTGCGCTCAGCATCTGGCTCTGGCGCTGCCTCGGCAATGAAGAGGTACACAGACGCCCGTTCCTGCTGACGCTCGGGTTAATTTTCCTCGGCTTTAGCGGCCTTGGGATCAGTATCTGGCCCAACATTATCCCGCCGGATATCAGCTTCTGGCAGGCGGCGGCACCGCCGCAGAGCCAGGGCTTTATGCTGGTTGGCGCGCTGTTGATCATCCCTATCATTCTGGTTTACACCTTCTGGAGCTACTACGTGTTCCGCGGCAAAATCCAGCATGGCGAGGGGTATCATTGATGAAACAACCGCTATGGAAACGGCTGATGTGGCTGGTCGTCATCTGGGGCGGAAGCGTACTGGCGCTGGCTGCCGTCAGCATGGTGTTCCGGCTGTTGATGTCAGCCGCCGGGTTTAAGTCCCATTAAGATCAAAGGCCGGAAACAGGTTAATGTTTCCGGCCTTTTTTATCGCTTTTTTTGCCGGATGGCGGCTCCGCCTTATCCGGCCTACGCGGACCGAGCGGTGTTGTAGGCCGGATAAGCGTAAGCGCCATCCGACAGATTGTTTCCGGCCTTTTGTATGGTTTTTCTGCCGGATGGCGGCTCCGCCTTATCCGGCCTACGCGAACCGAACGATGTTGTAGGCGGATAAGCGCGAGCGCCATCCGGCAAATAACCGCTACTTGTGCATCACCACACTGCTTTCCACCGGTATGCGCGGCATGCGCAGCGTCGCGGCGATATTGCTGGTGTCGGCGTAACCAAACGAGATACCAAACAACAGGCGGTACTCATCTGATACCCCCAACGCTTCACGCACCAGATCGGCATGAAAACCGAGCAGCGTCTGCGGAATACCGGCAAAGCCGCGGGCGGCTAAAGAGAGCAAAAAGGTCTGCCCGTACATGCCCATATCCGACGCCACGCGAACGTTATCGCCAACGGTCGGCATAAACAGAAACGCCGCGTGCGGCGCATCGAAAAAGCGATAGTTGCGCAGGTAGTATTCACGGCGCTTCTCTTTATCATCCCGCGCAATGCCCAGCGCTTCGTAATAGAGCTTCGCCTGCTGCTGGCTGCGGTCAAAATAGTCGCCGTGGAAATCCTCATAGGCGAAGGTGAAATCCGGCGTCTGTTTACCGGCAATATCATTCTCAATCATTAGCTGCGCAAGGCGATCTTTGGTTTCACCGGAAACCACATGCACATGCCAGGGCTGGGTGTTGCAGTTGGAGGGCGCGTATTGCGCATCCTGCAGAACGGCGTGGATCTGCTCATCCGTCAACGGCGTGGGCAAAAAGGCGCGTACCGAGGTGCGCTGGCGGACGGTTTCATCGAAAGCTAAAACAGGCGTACTCATAAATAGTCTCCGTGCTGAGTGTTGGCGTATCTTAACGATGAACTTCGTGCGTAAAAACACTACAATGCGCCATGGACCTTTGCGGATTACGCACAGATGAAAAACCTCAGCCAGATTAGCGCCCGATCGATGCACCTCTTTCTTGCCATCGTGCGTGAAGGCAATCTCTCGGAAGTGGCCCGCAACGAGGGGCTTGCCGCCTCGTCCTTATCGCGCGTGGTGCAGCAACTTGAGCAGGCGCTGGAAACCCAGTTGCTCTATCGCAACACCCGCGCGGTGATCGCCACCGACGCCGGGCATATTTATGCCCAGACCTTCCGCACGATGTTGCAGCAACTGAGCGATGCGCAGACGCAGGTCGGCGAGCGGCGCGGCGAACCGGGCGGCCGTATCCGCATCAATGCCCCCATCTCCTTTGGCCTGAACCATATCGGGCCACGCATCAGTGAACTGAGCGAGCGCTACGCCGCCCTGCAAATTGAGCTCAATCTTAACGATGACTATATCGACCCCTTTGCCGACGGCACCGATCTGCTGGTGCGTATCGCCTCGCTGAAAAACTCGGAGCTGCACGGGCGGCTGATTGCAAAGCAGACCTGCCACCTGGTGGCGACGCCGAACTATCTCCGCCGCTACGGCGCGCCCGCCTCGCCCGAGGATCTGCTGACGCACCGCCTGCTGGCCTATCGCGGGAAAACCGGCTTGCAGCGCTGGCGCTTTCAGCGCGGCGAGCAGGATTACGCCTTCTCGCCGCAGGCGAAAATTCTCTCGGATAATGCGGAGCTGCTGTTGCAGGCGGCGCGCAACGACGCGGGAATGCTGCTCTTTCCTGACTGGCAGGTGGGCGAGTTGCTTAATCGCGGCGAGCTGGTTGCCCTGCTGCCGGAGTACACTGCTTCCTATTCGCCGGGTGAGCAGTCGCTGTGGATGCTCTATCCGGGCGGGAAATACCCGTCGCTGAATACACGCACGGTGATCGACTTTCTGCTGGCGAGTTTCGGCTCGCCGCCCTACTGGCGCTACACCTCAACGCCATAAACAAAACAGGGTGGCATTGCGCCACCCTGCGGGTTATCTGTTTTTCGGTAAGGTTTTCAGCAGATCATCGGGGCTGATTGAGGCCACCACGCTGCCCGGCAGCGGCATCTTGAGGATGTGGTTTTTCATCTTGCCGATCACGTGCATTTCACACGGGCGGCAATCGAAGCGCAGGGTTAACACCTCATCGCCGTGTACCAGTTGCATCGGCGTCGCGCGCCAACTCTTGATATTGCCCTTCGCCTGTTTCGGACAGAGGTTAAAGGCAAAGCGCAGGCAGTGTTTGGTGATCATCACCGGTACTTCGCCCTTCTCTTCGTGAGCTTCATACGCCGCGTCAATCAGCTGCACGCCATAGCGGTGATAGAATTCACGCGCTTTATGGTTGTAAACGTTGGCGAGGAACGAGAGATGGGTTTCCGGGTAGACCGGCGCGGGCGTCGCCACTGCTTTACGGCTGCCACGCTGATAGTTTGCCAGACGTGCCTCTTCCAGCATCTCCACCGTTTCGCGGCGCAGCTGGTTGAGCAGGCTGTTGGGCACAAACAGCGCCCCCGGCAGGTTGATGTCGATCTTCTGCGCGTAGTAACGGGTTTGCCCCAGCTTCGCCAGGCCATCTTTCAAGTTATCGAGCGCTTTTTCCTCGTTATTAGCTTCATCGAACTGGCCATCCAGCGTATGAGTCACGCTGACGCCATCTTCGCTGGTCAGCGTCAGCACCAGCTGCTCCTGCCAGCCGCCCAGCTCAATATCAACGCCGATGCGCCGCTCGCTGGAGGTTTTCAGCAGCGCCTGCTGCCAGTTGTGATCGAGGTTGCGGTTGAGCGCGTGGTGCGGACGCAGTGTTTTCAGCGCATCCGGCATCTCGTTCGGGAAGACGCGGTAACGGTTTTCGGCGGTTTTTTCTGCCACGTTAACGCGGAAACCAACCACTTCACGCTTCACCAGCACGTTCAGCCCGTCGCCGTTGGCCAGCGGTTCGGTCACTTCCACGTCGAGATGATCTTTGCCCACTTTCAGCACTTCACCCACCGGCAGGCCGACAAACTTCGGTGAGTCAAACGCGCCGATATCGATTTTGCGCGCGTTAACAAAGTAGTCGGTGCTGCCGCGATGGAAGGTTTTATCCGTCGAAGGAATAAAGAAGTGCTCGGTGCGCCCGGCGGAGGCGCGCGCCAGCTCCGGGCGATCGTCGATAATCGCGTCGAGCATCTGGCGATAGTGAGCGGTGATGTTTTTCACGTAGCTCATATCTTTGTAACGCCCCTCAATTTTGAAGGAGCGCACGCCCGCGTCGATCAGCGCCGCCAGGTTAGCGGTCTGATCGTTATCTTTCATCGACAGCAGATGCTTTTCATAGGCCACGACGCGGCCCTGATCGTCTTTCAGGGTGTAAGGCAGACGGCAGGCCTGCGAGCAGTCGCCACGGTTGGCGCTGCGCCCGGTTTGTGCGTGGGAGATGTTGCACTGCCCGGAGTAGGCCACGCAGAGCGCACCGTGAATAAAGAACTCAATGGTCGCGTCCGTCGCCTGGTGAATGGCGCGGATCTGCTCAAGGTTCAGCTCGCGCGCCAGCACAATCTGGCTGAAGCCGACGTCAGAGAGGAATTTGGCTTTTTCAACGCTGCGGATATCGCACTGGGTGCTGGCATGCAACTCAATCGGCGGGATATCCATCTCCAGCACGCCCATATCCTGCACAATCAGCGCATCAACACCGGCCTGGTAGAGATCGCCGATCAGTTTCTGCGCCGGTTCCAGTTCATCATCATGAAGAATGGTGTTGAGGGTGATAAACACCTTCGCGCCATAGCGATGGGCGAACGGCACCAGTTCGGCAATATCGCGCAGGCTGTTGCCAGCGTTATGGCGGGCGCCGAAGCCGGGGCCGCCAATATAGACCGCGTCCGCGCCGTGAAGGATCGCTTCACGGGCGATGGCAGTGTCGCGAGCCGGGCTGAGCAGTTCAAGATGATGAGGGTGCAGGCGCATACAATCGTCGTTATCCATTATGTGCAAAATGGCGGCTATTGTAGTCAGAACCGGGGCGTTACACCACCTGTCGTGCCGGGAATTTGCGCCAGGCGACAATGCTATGCCGAAATCGCTATTTCCCCCGGCGGCGCTGGCGCGATAGTGTGGTGACAGGAACAGAAATCGTCACGTTGTGGATGTTATGGGGTATTAATCGTCGTCGTTTTTTGCCGCGGGTTCGCTCGCGGCTTTTTCTTTTGGATAGTGGATTAACGAGTGAAAATGTACGGTTTGCGCGCTGCTGTTGCGATAAGCATGCGCCTGGTCGGCCGCGAAACGCACCCCGCTCCCCGCCTCCAGCGTCTGCCACTCGCCGTTAAGCTGCATATCCAGCACCCCATTGATGACCACCACATGTTCAATCACCCCTTTTTCATGAGGCGTGGATTCACTCAGCGCGCCGGGCGCAAGCGTAATGGAGAAGAGATCAAAATGGAGCTGTTCATCCCACGGGAAAAGCGGCGTGATTACCATCGCCTGCCGATCGGGATCGTAAGCGTGCGGCGTGTCGCTCTGCGGCGGCGCAATAAAGGTTGAGAACGGCACATTTAAGCCGGTGGCGATTTTCCACAGCGTCGCCACCGTCGGGCTCGACTCGTTGCGTTCGATCTGCCCGAGCATCGCTTTTGATACGCCGGTCTCTTCTGCGAGTTTTGAAAGGCTCCAGCCCCGCGCCTGACGCAGCATTTTCAGGGTTTTTGCCAGATAATCCGCGATATTCATACCGTCTCCGGGAAATTAAAACGCAGCGAGTATAGCGCAGCGTTTCTATTTTAGAGAGCGAAACTAAAGCGAATGTAACTGCTCATACCGTTTGCGGTATTCCCGCGGCCCGACATGGTATTGCTGATGAAAAAGACGCGAAAAATAGAGCGCGTCGTCATAGCCCACGACCTGGGCGATTTGCGAAATAGTCAGCTGCGTATGCTGTAATAACATCGCTGCCCGGCTCATGCGCTGCTTTTCCCGCCAGCCCCAAATTGTCATGCCAATTTCCTGACGAAAAAGATGCGCCAGCCGCGAGGATGAAAGATAGGCTTTCGCCGCCAGTTCGCTAATCGTCAGTTTAGCCGCCAGATTCTCATCAAGATATTGGCAAATAGCGTTGATGCGCGGGTCAACCGAGGCGCGATTACTCGCCGGTTGCTGTTTGAAACAGTAAAGCAGCGCTTTCTCCAGGCTATTCATGGCGAGGATCTTATCCACGCGGTCTGGCGAGGAATTAAGCCGAATCACCTCTTTCACCGCTGTTTTTAGCTGCTCGACGAAAATCGAATCGGCGCTTTGCGTCAGGCCAATCTGATGCCAGTTACGATCCCATTTCAGCCAGTCAATCCAGTAAGGCCGTGGAATAAAATAGATCCACAAATGATCCCAGTAAGTGCTTTGCGCTTCACGGCCATAGTGATGCGGGCAACCGGGAGGGAAAAGCAAAATATCGTTCTCCCGGCAGATAAACGTCTCGTTATTACGGTGAATTACCCCTGCGCCACGCAGGGTAATATTTAAAATATAGCCTTTCATCCCCTGCTGGCGGTTAATAAAAAAGTCCAGCTTATTGCCTTTGACGATAGGCGTATAACCCGCCACCAGATAGGCGTTAAAGGTAAAGCTACGCATTAAAGGCGAGTAGATCAGCAATTCATCATCGACGTCATTCATGGGAAGTGTTTGCGGCCACATTATTGAACGTCCTTACGCTAGCACAGGCAAAGAGGAAAAGCCGCAGCCGCCTGCGGCGAGTCATTTATTTGGCGAATACACCACGCGAGAGATCGGCCGCCACGCGGTCATAAAAACCATCCAGTTTATAAAACCAGATCAGCACCATATTCACCATGGCGAGGATAAACGGGAAGAAAATAAACAAGAACTCAATCATATCAAGCACATGTTTTGACTGTTGGACGTTGCCGCCGCTGACGAAACCAGCCGCGCCAAGGATCCAGCCCACGCTCGCGCTGCCCAGCCCCATGCCGAGCGTCTGGCCTAACGTTCCGGCGCTGAATAAGATCCCCTCGATGCGCAGCCCGGTTTTCCACTCGCCGTAATCAATGGTGTCAGCAAGGAAGGCGAACATCGTGGCACCAATGCCGCAAAAACCGATGCTGCGCACCACGGTGGCAAGAATGACAAATAGCGAGCTGGTTTTATCAATTAACGGCAGTAAATAGGCAATGCTGCAAATGGTCAGCCCGAGCAGCGCTAAATTGCGTTTACCCAGCCGCTTGATGAGATAAGGAATAACCAATAGCGTGATCAGCCCCGGCAGGTATTGCGCCACGCTAATCCACGACATCATTGAGACATCCTGCAAAATATAGCGTGAGTAGTAGACGCTGGTGGTCGAGAGCGCCGTTAAGCTGGTAAAGGTGATCAGCAGGTAAAAGAAGATCATCAGCCAGTAGCGGTTTTTCAGCATCGAGGCGGCGACGACCCCCGTACGGATATTGTTGCGATTCTCCTTATTGACCGGTTTGATGCGCTCCCGTGTCCAGGCGGCGGTTAATAACAGGCACAACGCAGTAAAGAAACCAAAAATGGCGAACACAATTACCCATGAGGTGTGGCTATTTCCAAAGGCAGCGACCAGCGGCAGCGTAAATGCGCCTACCGTCAGCGAACCGCAGGTTGATAAGCCTTTGCGGAAGACGCTCAAAATACCGCGCTGATAGGTATCGCGGGTTATCAACGCCAGCAGCGAGCCATAGGCAATATTGTTGGCGGTGAAAAAGATGTTCGCCAGCAAATAGGTGACGCAAACATAGATAATCTTGCCGCTATCACTGATGCCGGGCACCGTCGCCATTAAAAATGCTGACAACCCAAATGGTACGGCGGTCCATAACACCCACGGGCGCGCTTTACCCAGCCGGGTATCGGTTTTATCGATGCGGATCCCGACAAAGACACAAATAACGCCATCGATAACGCGGGCGAAAAACATCAGCGACCCGACCAGCACCGCTGAAATACCGACCACGTCGGTATAAAAATAGGCGAGGAACGTCACCATTAGCGTATAGGTTAAATTCGTGCCGTAATCACCCAGGCCAAAGGCGAAACGTTCGCGAAAACCGGGCGTGCTGGTCTCGCTTTGCTGCTCTTCAATCGTTAATGCACTCATTTTGTACTCTCCACGAGAATAATTTGCACATCCCAATCCTTGAGCGTTATTACCTCATTCTGCCTGAGGGTTTTACCGCTAAACAGCAGTTGCCCGCCGGGCTCAGTAAACGTGACGGTTTGCGGCTCACTACTGTAGTTGAAGTAGTAGAGGAGGATATTTTCATCTTTATCAACGCCGCGCTTAATAATCACCGGGAAGGTTTCTGTCGGCATAGCGTCGTGTTGATAGAGGGTATTACGCAGGACATGGCGATACACTTTTTCCAGTGCTGCGGGGGTGATATGGCAGCCAATATAGCTGGCGGTTCCCTGCCCGTAGCGGTTGTGCGTGATTGCCGCATACTGTTGCCAGTAAGGATGGTCGTAACGCGCCAGCACCTCGGTGTTTTCATCAGGGGTGATTAACTCCATCCAGTCGCTGATTTGCACCTCGTCGGCAGAAAGATCGAGGCTATCTGAATGCAATAAGGTGCGGTCCGGATCAACAAAGAGTTGATAGTGGGCACCAATCGCTTCGCTGATAATTCCCGGCTGTGCGCAGGTGCGCACTTTCATATGCTCGTCGGCAAAAGCGGATTTAAAGGAGAAAATGGCATGGCCGCCCTGCGCAATATAACGATTAATCTGCTGTAAGCGCTCGTCGCTGACGCTATATAGCAGCGGGAAGATCAGCATTTCATAACGGAACAGGCGCGGATCGTCGACGGCGATAATATCCACTTCGATATTCATCTTATAGAGCGTGTCGTAATAGTCGCGGAACAGGTCGTTATATTGGTGCAGCGCATCGCGGTTAAACTGATGGCCGTGGTATGGGTGCCAGTCGATAGCGGTTAAACATTCATTACTGATCACCAGCGCCACCCGGCTGCGGCGTGAGAAACGCGTTACGGTTGCCGCGTGCTGGTTAAACTCGGCGCCGATCGTGCAGGCCTCATGATAGACCGGGTTGGGTTGCAGATCGTGGCTGAGCAACCCTTTCCAGTACGTTTCGTATGAGTTGTGAATCGAGTGCCAGTGCCAGTAACCCAGCAGCCTTGCACCGCTGGCAACATGGCTCCAGGCCTGCTGGCGCAGCTGCCCCGGGAAAGGCGTCCACTCTTTAAAGGCCTGCGCCTGGGTTTCCAGCACAAAATAGGGCTGATCTTTTGTCACTCGCGCAAGATCGCCGGTAAAAGAAATTTCCGCGCCGGTGAGTTGAAACTGGCTCGGGTGATAGACATCCACGCCGGTAATATCCAGCACGCTGGCGGTTTTAAAATGGTCGACCTCGGCGCGAATACCATACGACCAGTTGCGCCAGTCAAAATCAAAGTTATGGGTAATAAACTGCGTATCGTTTTTATAGCCTTTCACAATCTCTGCCTGCCAGCCGAGAAAACGCGTCACCAGCGAACGCTGAAATTGTTTAAAGGCGCAGCCGAGGCTGGCATTAATCGTCCCTTCAATTGGCGGAAAATCTTCCCAGGCATCAATGCGATTACTCCAGTAATCCAGCCCAAAAGCGTGATTCATCTCCTGCGTACTGTTGTTGAACTCTTTTTTAAGGTATTTCACGAACTCGATTTGCGCCCCGGCTGAGCAGGTATCGTAATATTTCGTTTCGTTGTCGATTTGAAAGCCAATGACTGCCGGATGGTTCGCCGTTGCCGTTAATAAGGCGCGAATAATGCGCTCGGCATACCATAAAAACGCGGGGTGAGTAATATCCATCTTTTGCCGGTGACCGTAGACATTTTTCCCGCTACTGGTGGTGGCCATCACATCCGGATATTTTTTTGCCAGCCATGCCGGTAAGGCATAGGTCGGCGTGCCGATAATCACAGCAATACCGTTTTTATGCATTTCATCCAGTACCGTAAGCACCGAACTGAAATCAAACTCCCCTTCCTGCGGCTCAAACGTGCTCCAGGTGCTCTCGGCGATGCGCACATAATTAATACCCGCCTCTTTCATCAATTTAATATCTTCGTGCAGGCGTTCCATCGGCAAATATTCGCGGTAATAGGCGGCACCAAACAGTAATTTATCCATCATCTTCTCCTCATTGTTACCGGAAACATAACGCAGAAAATTCCGGGGCGGATGAAATTAGCTGCTAGCAACATTGAGAAATCTGCTATCGCCATCAGGAGCAGAGATGGCTCACATTTTTACCTCTGGCGCATAGACAAAATCCTGCCCGCCATCTTGTGCGCTATAGCGCACGGTGCTACCTTGTGTGGATGTTATAACGCACAAGGCACCCACATGCGCCCGGCCACACTCTCACTCTCCTCCTTTCTTCCCTTTAACACGCTACTGGCGGGATTTGTCGCCGTGCTGGTCGGTTATGCCAGCTCGGCAGCCATTATCTGGCAGGCGGCCTCCGCTGCCGGGGCAACGCCTGAGCAGATCGCTGGCTGGATGACCGCCCTCGGCGTGGCAATGGGTGTCAGCACGCTGGTGCTGAGCGTCTGGTATCGCATGCCGGTGTTAACCGCATGGTCGACGCCGGGCGCAGCGCTGCTGGCAACCAGTTTGCAGGGTGTTTCACTTAATGAGGCGGTTGGCATCTTTATCTTTGCCAATGGGCTGATTGTGCTCTGCGGCGTGACTGGCCTGTTCGCCCGCCTGATGAAAGTTATTCCGCCGACGCTTGCCGCTGCGATGCTGGCGGGCATCCTGCTGCGCTTTGGTTTGCAGGCGTTTTCCCACCTTCAGGGAGATATTGTGCTTGGCGGATCGATGCTGCTGGCGTGGCTTATCGCCAAAGCCATTGCGCCGCGCTACGCGATTGTCGCCACGCTGCTGATTGGCGCATTGGTTGCATGGCTAAGCGGGGACGTGACGCCGCAGGCCATCAGCCTTGCTCCCGTTGCGCCACAGTTTACCGCGCCGGTGTTTCACTGGGCATCGCTGGTAAGCATTGGCCTGCCCCTCTTTCTGGTCACCATGGCCTCACAAAATGCACCCGGTTTCGCCACCATGCAGGCCGCAGGCTTCAGGCCCTCGGTATCACCGTTGATGATCTTTATCGGCGTGCTGGCGCTGCTGCTCTCGCCGTTTGGTGTCTTTTCGGTGTCGATCGCCGCCATTACCGCGGCGATCTGCCAAAGCCCGGATGCGCATCCCGATGCCAGCAAGCGCTGGTTAGCCGCCGCGGCTGCCGGGGTGTTCTATCTGCTTGCCGGAGTATTTGGCGGCTCGATTACCGGGCTGCTGGCGGCGTTGCCCGCAAGCTGGTTGCAGATGCTGGCAGGCCTTGCGCTGCTCGGCACCATCAGCGGCAGCCTGCACCAGGCGCTGAACGCTCCGCGCGAACGCGATGCGGCAATTGTCACCTTCTTAATCACTGCCAGCGGCATTACCTTGCTCGGTCTGGGATCGGCCTTCTGGGGGCTGGTTATCGGCGGTCTCTGCTACTTCATCTTCAGTCGTGTGCATAAAACCTGAGCAACGAAACAGGTGACTTTTTAATCACTCCTGATCATAATTCGTACAGAGGCATTCCGTTTAGTTATGGGATGGCCTCACCCTACAGCGGATCTGTAATGAATTAATGAAAGGAGTCTTTCGGTGAAAACTGCCACCTATCTGTTTTTTATGCTCTCGCTTGCGGCCCCACTGCCCTCGTCACTTGCCGATACCCTCTCTGATTATCGTCAGTCACTTGCATCGCACCCGGTCAATTATGTGCGGCTGGACACCCGCGAACTGCCCGGCACCAGGGTGCAGCGCTATGTGCTCCATTCGCAAAACTGGTCACCGCAAGATGCGGTACGCCCGATACGCTGGGAGCACCAGGTGGATATCTATCTTCCTGATGCCGCCAAACCGACCGTTGCGCTGATGGTGGTGAATAACGATGCCGGCAGAGCGACCAGTTTCAATGAAGCATCGCTGGCGCGCATTGCGCTCGCGACCCACACCGTGGTGGTCTCGATCAGCAATGTGCCGAACCAGCCGCTGCATTATCAGGGCAATTCAACGCCGTTGACGGAAGATGACAGCGTCGCTTACAGCTGGAAACGGTTTCTGGAGAGTGGTGATGCGCCATTGCAGCTCCCGATGGCTGCGTCGGTATCGCAGGCGTTCCGGCTGGTGAAACGGGAGCTTTCGCAACAGAAAATCGCAAAGTTTATCGTCACCGGCGCTTCAAAACGCGGTTGGGCTGCGTGGCTTGCGGCGATATCCGACCCGGACGTGGTCGCCGTGGTGCCGTTTGCTGTGGATCTGCTTAATACCCGCGCCGCGCTGGATCATATGTATCGCTCTTATGGCAACAACTGGCCTGTCGCCTTTTACCCCTACTATCGCCAGCAGATCGACCAGCAGATCGCCACCGATAATTTTGCCCGGCTGATGCGCGTGCTGGATCCGATGGCCTATTTGCGCAGCAAAGCGGGCGAGCGGCTGAAGATAAAGAAGTATGTGATTAATGCCAGCGGAGATGATTTTTACACGCCGGATAATAGCCGGTTCTACTACCCGCGCTTACCGGGCGAGAAGTCGCTGCGGGTCGTGGCGAACGCATCCCATGAGGCGGTGCTTTCCGTCGCTGAGCCATCGCTGATTGCCTTCGTTAACCGTTTCCAGGCGCGTAAAGCCCTGCCCGCCATCGCCGAGCGCCGCCAGGGTGCAAATAACCTGGTGCTCCATTTCTCCGGGCAGCCGGAAAAAGTGGTGGTCTGGCGCGCGAACAACCCGCTGGCACGGGATTTCCGTTATGCCTGCGGCGTGAGATACGAAGCCTCGCCGCCGCCTGCGATGTCCGGCAACACGCTCAGCCTGGCATTGAGGCCGCCGGAAACGGGCTGGCAGGCGACATTTGTGGAAGCGACCTTCAGCGATGGATTTGTGGCGACAAGCCAGGTCTATATCACGCCGGATGAGATCTACCCGGATGCGGCACCGTCGGCGCAAGGTGGCGCCTGCCGCACGCTGCCGGGGCGCGGGTTAACGCCTGCGGCGCAGGCGGCGAATTAACGTTTTTGCGTCGCGCGAAGCTGCGAGGGGGTGATGCCCTTCGCCGCTTTAAAGCGGTTGCTGAAGTGGCTGGCGGAGTTGAAACCGCAGGCCAGCGCGATATCGGTCAGCGACCGGTTGCTGCTTAGCAGCAGCGCTTTCGCACGCGCCATGCGGCGCTGCATCACAAACTGGTGCGGCGCCACACCCATCGACTGGCGAAACATCCGAGCGAAGTGGTACTCGCTGAGCGAAACCTGCGCGGCAAGATCGCAGAGCAGCAGCGGCTCGCCGAGGTGCGCCTCGATATACTCCAGCACATTGCGCAGCGCGACGGGTGACAGTCCGCCGGTAATTGTCGGCAGTTGCCACTGCACATTGCTGTAGTGCTGAACGAGGTGCGTCAGCAACAGCGTCGAGGCGGTGCTGAGGGTCAGCTGGTTGGCGTTTTGCTGCCAGTCGCAGCCGAGCAGAAACTGGCGGTAGAGCGCAGTGATGCTCGCATCCTGTGAAAAGGTCTTTTCATCGAGGGTAAAGCTTGCCGGGCTGCGATCCCACACTTTCTCCCCCACCTCACGCAGGTGCTCATCGGTGCAGTAGAGGTGCACAAAGGCGAGATTGTCGCGAATATCCCACACCGACTCGCTCTCTTTTGGCATCAAACAGAAGCGATCCGGCCCGCCGCCGTTTTTCCAGCCGGAGGCGGTTTTGTGGTAGCTCTCATAGCCGTCGGCAATATAAAGACTGAGGGTATGGTGGTTGCAATACTGGGTGATGGTATCGCGTTTGTTGGACCACGCCGCCAGCTGAATCCCGTCATGCAGCGCCACCGAGTTATGTAACACGGCGTTGTGTTTGCGCAGGTTTTCAAAGGCGTCATAGCTATCAGACATTCGCGGTACTTATCCTTTCTCAATCAGATCCCCAGTCTATGAAGAGCGAATCGCAGAAGCCAGCGTTGTGTAAAGAAAAGCGCAAGAATATGCAAGTTGCCCGCAAGCAGGTGCAAGCCAGCCTTGCCGCGCCAGATGACAATGGGCGTTCATGAAAGGGAACGGGAAGCGATATGAACGCATTACTTTATAGTCTGGTGGTGGTGATTTGGGGCACAACGTGGATTGCCATTTTTCTGCAGCAGGGGCCGGTGGCGGCACCGGTGTCGATCTTCTGGCGCTTTGCGCTGGCGACCACGGTGATGATGCTGGTGCTGCTGGCGCGGCGCAAACTGCGTGCGCTGTCACGCCGCGATCACCTCTTCTGCCTGTTGCAGGGCGCGTGCGTCTTTGGCTTCAACTTCTGGTGCTTTTATACCGCTGCGGCGTGGATCAACACCGGGCTGGAGTCGGTGATCTTTTCGATGGCGGTGCTGTTCAACGCCGTTAACAGCTTCCTTTTCTTCGGGCAGAAACCGCCCGCGCGCTTTTTTGCCGCCGCGCTAATGGGGCTGGCCGGGATCGTCACTCTCTTCTGGCAGGATCTGGTGGCCAGCGGCTGGAGCAGTAGCGTATTACTGGGCATTGCGCTGTCGGCGCTCGGCACGCTCGGCTTCTCGTTTGGCAATATGATCAGCCTGCGCCATCAGCGTAACGGGCTTGAGATCGCCACCACCAACAGCTGGGCGATGCTCTACGGCACGCTGATTATGGGAGCGGTTGCGCTGCTGCGCGGCGAGGATTTCACGCCGCTGTGGAGCGTCAGCTATCTTGGTGCGCTGGTCTATCTTGCCCTGTTTGGCTCGGTGATCGGCTTCGGTGCCTACTTTACGCTGGTCGGCCGCATCGGCCCCGGCAAAGCGGCATACAGCACCCTGCTCTTTCCCCTGGTGGCGCTGACCGTTTCAACCTTTTATGAAGGGTACCAGTGGCATGCGCAGGGGGTACTGGGGCTGGGGCTGATCCTGACGGGCAACCTGGTGATGTTTACCCGCCCGGAGACGTGGTTCGTGCGGCGCAAACCGTCACTCTGTTAAGAGAATGCCGCCTGCACAACAGGCGGCTAAACGTTTACTTTTTCAGATCCACCTGCCAGAAGAGGTGTTTACCAAACGGGTCGACCTCATAGCCCTGCACCTCTTTGCGCACCGGCTCGAAAATCGTCGAGTGAGCAATCATCACCGCCGGCATCTGGTCGTGCATCATCTGCTGCGCCTGTTTGTAGAGCGCGACGCGTTTGACGTGATCGGTGGTCGCCTTCGCCTCGGCAATCAGCTGATCGAACGGTTTGTAGCACCACTTCGCCGAGTTAGAGCCACCGTTAGCCGCAGTACAGGTGAAGAGCGGGCCGAAGAAGTTATCCGGGTCGCCGGTGGCAGTGGTCCAGCCCATTAATGCCGCCTGGTGTTCGCCGCTCTTCACCCGTTTCAGGTATTCGCCCCACTCATAGGTCACCACTTTCGCCTGCACGCCCACTTTTGCCCAGTCCGCCTGGATCATCTCTGCCATGCGCTTGGCGTTGGGGTTATAGGGGCGCTGAACCGGCATCGCCCACAGATCGATGGTGGTGCCCGGCGGCAGGCCGGCCTCTTTCAGCAGTGCCTTCGCTTTTTCCGGATCGTAGTCGTAATCTTTCAGCTCGCTGTCCGCACTCCAGACGCCCGGCGGCAGCAGGTTTTTCGCCGCCGTGCCGGTGCCCTGGAAGACCGCTTTGATGATCGCCGGTTTGTTAATCGCCATCGCCAGCGCCTGGCGCACTTTCACATTATCCAGCGGTGCTTTCTGCGTGTTGAAGGCGAGGAAGCCGGTGTTCAGCCCCGCTTTGCTCATCAACGTAATTTCTTTGTTCTCTTTCAGGCGCGGCAGATCCGCCGGGTTCGGGAACGGCATCACCTGGCACTCATTTTTCTCCAGCTTCGCCACCCGCACCGAGGCATCCGGCGTGATGCTGAACACCAGCCGGTCGATTTTCGAACGCCCCTGCCAGTAATCATCGAAGGCGGTGAAAAGAATGCGGGAGTCTTTCTGGTACTGCGCCAGACGGAACGGCCCGGTACCGACCGGGTCGCTATCGACGCGCTGCGGCGTTCCGGCTTTTAACATCGCATCGGCATACTCGGCGGAGAGAATCGAGGCGAAATACCACGCCAGATCGGCGACAAATGGCGCTTCAGGGTGCGCCAGCTTAAAGCGCACTGTGTGCTCGTCCACTTTATCGATGGCAGTAATCAGTGAGCCAAATTCGAGGCTTTCAAAGTTAGAGTAGGTGCCATTAGAGACGTTGTGGTAGGGGTTTTTCGGATCTTTTTGCCGCATAAACGAGAAAATCACATCATCAGCATTAAAGTTCCGCGTCGGCTTGAAGTATTTATTGCTCTGAAACTTCACATCTTTTCGCAGATGAAAGGTGTAGACCTTGCCATCTTCGCTAACGTCCCAGCGCTCGGCGAGGCTCGGCTGTAACTCGGTAGTGCCGGCTTTGAAATCGACCAGCCGGTTATAGACCGGAACCGCGCTGGCATCCACGCTGGTGCCGGAGGTGTAAAGCTGCGGGTTAAAGTTTTCCGGTGAGCCTTCAGAGCAATAAACCAGTGTTTTCGCCGCCACAGAAGAAGTGACTATCAACGTGGTCAACGCCAGAGCAAGTGTTGTCGGTTTGCTAATCATAGTGTTTCCTGTTGTTTTATTTTTAATGCTTGTTGTTTGCCTGCTCATAAATAACATTAAAGTGAAATTGCAAACACCTGATAATACGAATAAAGAAGGAATCACTATGCCCTCGCCGCTAGCCAGTCAATTAACGCAGCGCTTCTTTCGCTACCTGAGTATCACCAGTCAAAGCGACGCAAATGCCACCACCCTTCCCACCACGCCCGGTCAGTTTGATATGGCCCGCGAGCTGGCCAACGAGTTGAAATCCCTCGGTCTTGAGGAGATTGTTATCGACGATCGCGCCACCGTTACGGCGGTGAAAAAAGGCAACGTTGATGGCGCGCCGCGCATCGGTTTTATCACCCATATCGATACCGTTGATGTTGGTTTGTCGCCGCATATTCATCCGCAAATCCTGCGTTTTGAGGGTGAAGATCTCTGCCTGAATGCCAAAGAAGATATCTGGCTGCGCGTGCGGGAGCACCCGGAGATCCTCGCCTATCCCGGCGAAGAGATTATTTTTAGCGACGGCACCAGCGTGCTCGGCGCGGATAACAAAGCCGCAGTAACGGTGGTGATGACGCTGCTGGAGAACCTGACGACCGAACAGCGCCACGGCGATATTGTGGTGGCCTTTGTTCCCGATGAAGAGGTTGGATTGCGCGGCGCGAAAGCCCTGGATCTGGCGCGTTTTGACGTCGATTTCGCGTGGACTATCGACTGTTGCGAGCTGGGCGAGATTGTTTACGAGAACTTTAATGGCGCCAGCGCGCAGATCGACTTTACTGGCGTGACTGCGCACCCGATGTCGGCCAAAGGCGTGCTGGTTAACCCGCTGCTGATGGCGATGGATTACATCAGCCATTTTGACCGCCAGCAGACGCCGGAAAATACCGAAGGCCGCGAAGGCTATATCTGGTTTAACGGCATGGAAGCCGTTCAGGGGCACGCCAGCCTGAGCGCCAACATTCGTGATTTCGATAAAGAGAGTTTCGCCCGCCGCAAAGCGCAGATTGGCGACGTCGCTGAGATGATTGCCGCGCAATACCCGACGGCAAAAGTGGAGTACCGCGTCAGCGATATCTACAGCAATATCAGTAATGCGATTGGTGAAGACCGCCGCGCCATCGATCTGATGTTCGAGGCGATGGAGACGCTCGGCATTACGCCAAAACCGACGCCGATGCGCGGCGGTACGGACGGTGCGGCGCTTTCGGCTAAGGGTTTGTTAACGCCAAACTTCTTTACCGGCGCGCACAACTTCCACTCGCGCTTTGAGTTTTTACCCCTGCGCGCGTTTGAAGCCTCCTACAACGTGGCGTTGCAGCTCTGCCTGCTGGCGGCCCGTTAAGATAATGCAGCCCGGCAACGGGCTGCTTTTTTTATCACGCCGGTTTATGCGCCAGCAGCGTGGCGAAGCGCAGTTTGATGCGGTTGCCCTGCTCATCGGTGCGGTGCAGTTCCCCCACCTCTTCGTTATATTTCAGCAGCTCCCAGCCCGCGTAGTAGTTACGCAGCTCACCCTCTTTGAAAGCAAACGGAAAGCCGACGTTGCACGGATAATCGGCGGTATCCATCGCCGCGACAATCAGATTGTGACCGCCCGGTTTGGTGCAGCGCTGCATATTGGCTATCAGCCCCGGAATGGTTTTCGCCTCGAGGAACATCATCACCACGGTGGAGATAATAAAGTCATATTCGCCGTCGAAAGTGAGGCTGTTTAAATCAACGCTGTCGATATGCAGGTTATGCAGCCCTTCCGCGTCACGAATGCGCTGCAGATTGCTCAGGCTGTTGGGGTTTTTATCCCAGGCCGTGACATCAAAGCCTTTATTCGCCAGGTAGAGGCTGTTGCGTCCGTTACCGCAGCCGAGATCGAGCACCTTGCCTGGCGTGATGTAGTTCATCGCGTTCAGCACTTCTGAGTGTGTCGGGGTCATACCATATTTTTCAGTAAAGTAGTTCTCATCACGCATAGTCATTATTCACAGCCTTTAATGGGTATTCTGAATGCATTTTATGAATTTCACCCGTTGATAGCCAGCGTCCAAATATTTGCTACGGTTAAGTAATGTCATCCGGAGAAGATAAGCATGAGCAAATACCGCCTCAGTGATGAGACGCGCCTCTTCAGTTACCTGCTCGGCGGCGAGAAAAAGAGCGTCGCGCTGCGCCAGATTATCGCCCTGCGCGATTTTAATGATGTCGCCGCCGGCAGCGCGGGCGGCTGGGTTGATGATGAACAGGTGCTCGATCAGGCGGGGAACTGCTGGATATACGACGAAAACAGCATGGTCTTTGATGGTTGCCGCATCCGCGACAACGCGCGCATTACGGGATCGTGCGTCATCTGCCTGAATGTAGAAATCAGTGATAACGCCTGGGTAGATGGCTGCGAGTTAAGCCACGGTGCGATTTTACGTGACAACGTCACGGTTCAATCCTCCACCGTGCGCGGCGTCTGCCAGCTACGCGGTGAGGCGCGCATTCTTAGCGGTTGCGATATCATCGCCGCGCGCGGATTAACCCAGGAGCGCGAACAGGTGCTGCAAATTTACGATCGCGCGACGGTCAGCCATTCGCGCGTGGTTCACCAGGCGCAAATCTATGGCGATGCGACAGTCAATTACGCCTTTGTTGAGCACCGCGCTGAGGTGTTCGATTTTGCCCTCCTCGACGGCAATGAAATTAACGATGTCTGGGTGTGCGACTGCGCCAAAGTCTACGGTCACGCGCGGGTGATTGCCGGGCGGCAAGAGGATGAGATCCCCACCCTTCGTTACAGCGCCCAGGTGGCGGAAAATGCCCGCGTCGAAGGCAATTGTGTGCTGAAACATCACGTATTAGTTGGCGGCCATGCGCAGCTGCGCGGCGGGCCGTTGCAGCTCGATGAAAAGGTGGTGATTCAGGGTAATGCGCGTATTGAAGGGAATGTGCTTATCGCCCACGAGGTGGAGATTGCCGATAACGCGGTGATTATTGCCGCAGAGAGTGACAGCCTGTTGTTGCGCGGCCCGAAAGTGGTTAACGGCGAGCAGCACATTACCCGCACGCCGCTGGTCGGCTCGCTCTGATGGGCACCCATAAATTTATTTTCATCTGCCGGGAATAAAGCGCCGCGCCCTTCGTCTTATCTGCTCACTATGAGCAGGATGAGCGAATGATGAACAACACTCCTTTAACCTCCACGCAGCTAACGGTGCGCCTCGCGCTGGTTGGCCTGCTGCCGCTTCTGGTTATGCTGCTATTTCTTTGGGGCGGCGGCTGGCTGACGCCCGAGCGGCTCACCTCGGACAAACTCGTTAACGTGTTACAGCAGTCCGGTGGTGAGCATCCCGGTTTTCGCCGCAACCACGCCAAAGGGATCTGCGTCAGCGGCGAGTTTATCTCCAGCGGCAAGGCCAGCATGCTTTCGCGCGCCGCGCTGTTTGCGCCGGGAAGCACGCCGGTAATTGGTCGTTTTGCCATTGCGGGCGGCAACCCCGCCGCGCCAGATTACGCCGTACCGGTGCGTAGCCTGGCGCTGGCCTTTGAACTCCCGGACGGCGAGCAGTGGCGCACCGGCATGAACGCGATGCCCTTTTTCCCGGTGCGCGGCGTCGACGGTTTTTATGATATGCAGCTGGCAACGCGTCCCGATCCAGCCACTGGTAAACCGGACCCGGCAAAGGTAAAAGCGTTTCTTGAGAAGCACCCGGAAGCCGCGCCTTTTCTCGCGTGGGCAAAAACGAACGTGCCCTCCAGCAGTTGGGCCAGCGACCGCTTTAATAGCCTCAATGCCTTTCGCATGATCGACAAAACCGGTAACGAGCAGCTGGTTCGCTGGAGCATGGTTCCACAGACGCCTTATCAACCCATCAGCGCAGAGCAGAAGCAGGATAAAACCTTTTTACAGCGCGATCTGCGCCAGCGCCCTGATCAGGCCCCGCTGAAGTGGGATTTGGTCATTACCGTCGCCAGCGCGCAGGATGACGGCAGCGATGCCTCGCGAGCCTGGCCTGCCGGGCGGCAAACGATCAATGCCGGTACGCTGGTGCTGAACCGCGCCGTTGAGCAGGCGCAGGGTGACTGCAATGACATCAATTACGACCCGCTGATCCTGCCGGACGGTATCGCTGCCTCGAACGACCCGCTGCTGAATGCCCGTTCATCCGCGTATGCCAAATCCTATAATCTTCGCACCCGCGAACAAGCCGGAGCCCACTGATGAAACAGGTCGCTTACTTTCACCCGC
Organism: Kosakonia sp. S42; assembly: GCF_016624785.1. Lineage (NCBI taxonomy): Bacteria > Pseudomonadati > Pseudomonadota > Gammaproteobacteria > Enterobacterales > Enterobacteriaceae > Kosakonia > Kosakonia sp. S42. The sequence continues at coordinate 102,831 of NZ_JACVTW010000006.1, forward strand.
TACTGCGCGCGGTTCACTGGCTGATGGCTATCGCCATTATTGCGATGCTGTTTATCGGTGTCGTGATGGTCTCTACGGTCTCCTCCCTGCACAGCCTGCTGGTGACGATCCATAAACCGCTGGGGTTGATGATCCTTCTGCTGGCGCTGGTGCGTTTGTGGTTACGTTTCTATACCGCCACGCCACCCTTGCCTGCCTCGCTGCCGGTCTGGCAACGCGCGATGGCGCATCTTTCGCACTGGGCGCTCTATGCGATGATGCTGGCACAACCGCTAATTGGCTGGGCGATGCTCTCGGCGGCCGGTTATCCGGTGACGCTCGGCGGCGGATTTGTGCTGCCACCGATAGTGCCGGTGAATAATGACTGGTACGCGCTGCTGCGTCCGTTGCATTCTGTGGTAGCGCTGGCGCTGTTTGTCACCGTAATGGCGCACCTCGCCGCCGCGCTGCTGCATGCACTGGTGCTGCGCGATGGGGTGTTTGAGAGTATGTCGGGAAGCCGGAGACGATGAATGATGATGAAATTCGCGAGGTGATGCCGCATCTCTACCGCTTTGCCCTGTGGCTGGCGCGTAACCCGCACACCGCGGAGGATCTGGTGCAAAGCTGTCTGGCGAAAGCCCTGACGCGACAGCGTGATAACGAACAGAGCCTGCGCGCCTGGCTCTTTACCATTCTCTATCGTCAGTTTGTCGATGGTGAGCGGCGGCGCAAACGCTACCTGAAAGTGCTCACCTTTTTCACCGGCGAAGAGCCTGGGGGTTTTACCACCGAGTCACTGGCTATCGCCGATGATACGCTTGCCCTCTTTGCCACGCTGCCGACGGAGTATCGCGCCGTGCTGCTGCTGGTGAGCGTTGAAGGGCTGAGTTATAAAGAGGTGGCGCAAACCCTCGACATTCCGCCCGGCACGGTGATGTCACGCCTGTCACGGGCGCGCAAAATGCTGCATGAAAAACTGGAAGGCCAGCCAACGCCGTTAGCGTTAAGGAGATTGAAATGACGTTGCCACCGGATGAACACGATCTGCACGCCTGGCTTGATGGCGAGACCGATGAGGCGACCTCAGCGCGCATTGAACACTATCTGGCGCAGAATCCGCAGGCCGCCCGCGAGGTTGCAGGCTGGCGGCAGGATGCGCAGCGCCTGCGCCAGGCAATGGATCGCCATAGCGCTACGCTTGAGATGCCGGAACCCCGTGCGCTGCGCCGCCAGCAGCGCCAGCTGCGGCAGTGGAAGCTGGCAACAGCCTTCGCGCTGGTAATGGCGCTCGGCGTCGGCGGTTTTACCGGCTGGCAGCTGAAAGAGTCACAGATGGTGCTGGCGCATGCGCCGATGGAGGATGCAGTACAGGCCTACAAACTGTTTGATAACACCGCCATCACCCCGATGGATGTGGCGACGACGCAGCAAACAGAGCTGACCCACTGGGTCGGGCGCTACTTTATCAACGGCAATCAGCCGCCAAATCTGGAGCAGTATGGCTTTACGCTGGTCGGCGCACGGCTTGTGGCGACGGCGCAGGGCCCGGCGGCGCTGATTATGTATCAGGATCCGCGCGGCACGCGGGTTGGCTGGTATATCCGCCCCTTAAGCCCGGGGAAATTACCCCACGGTGAACGTAAGGCCGAGGATGTGATGACGCAGTACTGGAGCGACGACCACTACAACTATGCGCTGGTTACGCCGCTGAACTCGCCGGCGGTAAACGGGCTTAGAAAAGCGGTTTCGCAGGCAAACAGCTAAGGCTTATTCATCATTGAGGGTGACGATTTTGCCCCAGATATTCTGATCGTCGAAGCGGCCATTGAGGAACTCCGCCTCTCTCTGGCAGCCTTCGAGGGTGAAGCCGTTACGCTCTGCGACACGGTTACTGGCCTCGTTGTCGACCCGGCATTTGATAACAAAGCGGCGGATATCGCCGCGCTGGACGTAGAAGCGCATCATCGCCTGCATCGCACGGGACAAGATACCCTGCCCCTGCGCCGCTTCATCCAGCCAGTAGCCGATGTAGGCCGCTTTGTTGGTCGGCTCAATAGCGTTGAGAGAGAGCACGCCGACCAGCACATCATCGCGCAGGATCAGGAACATCTTCGCGTAGCCGCGCTGATGTAACAGCCGGTTGCTCTGGGCGGTTTTACGGGTGGTCTCAATGGATGTGACATACTGCGGCCAGTCGAGATAGCGCTGTAAGCTGTCGCGGTTTTTGACAATTAACTGATGCAGGTCGTGAACAAAGCACTCATCAATCATTTCGAGGGTGAGCTGCTCGTCAACTTTAATCACCGCATCCGGGCAAGTCGGTTCCTGTAACATCGTTCCTCCTGAAAAACATCGCCCCCATTCGGGGGCGATTTAAAAGCTTAGCGCATGATGCGGTCGTCTACGTAGTTCCGCTTCTCCGGCGCGGGCGGGAAGTATTGATAGAGCCAGGTTTCGCTGATTGCCTCGCCCTGGCAGCGCAGGAACATGCGCATCTCTACCGGGTCGGTCGACGCATTGGTTGGATACCAGTCGAACTGGATGCGATAACCGTCGAACGGCTCGACGTAGAGGATCTCCACCTGTTTCGCTTCCCCGTTTGAGAGCGTAATCACTGGCTCAATCCCTTTCGGCGCGGCGGCTTTCAGATCGCCGCCGACAAAATCGATGGCGAAACGACGCGCCCACTTCTCAGGATAGTGCTCGCCCGGTGCCCAGCCTTCCGGGAAGCCGCCCATGCCGGTCCGCGTCGCATAGACGTTTGCCAGCGGTGAGCGCACCGGCGGCTGCGCGCTCCAGTAGAGGCGATACTCAAAGGCAAGCTCGTCTCCGGCTTTAATCGGTTTTTCCGGCTGCCAGAAGCAGACTACGTTATCCAGCGTTTCGCCGGTGGTCGGGATCTCCATCAGGCTGACCGCGCCTTTGCCCCACTTATTGCGCGGCTCCACCCACAGGCTCGGGCGTTTGTTGTACCAGCCCATCACATCCTGATAATGGCTGAAATCCCGGTCGAGCTGCAGCAGGCCGAAGCCTTTCGGGTTCTCATCCTGGAAAGCATTGAATTGCAGCTTCTGCGGGTTATTCAGCGGGCGGCAGATCCACTCGCCGTTGCCGCGCCACATCGCCAGGCGGTCGGAGTCGTGGATCTGCGGATGGATGGTGTCGCAGACGCGGCGCTCGTTATTACCGCAGCTGAACATGCTGGTCATCGGCGCGATGCCGAGCTGCTTGATCGCCTTACGGGCATAGAGGCGGTTGTCCACCTCCATAATCACCTGGCTCTTCTCGCAGTGGATGACGAACTTATACGCGCCGGTCAGGCTGGCGCTGTCGAGCAGCGCGTAAACGGTAAAGGTGGTGTCGCCCGGCTTTGCCGTTTCGAACCAGAAGGAGGTGAAGTCCGGGAACTCTTCCGGCGTATCGGTAAAGGTATCAATCGCCACGCCGCGCGCGGAGAGGCCGTACTGGAAGGTGTCATCTACCGCGCGGAAATAGCTCGCGCCAAGGAAAGAGACAACATCGCGGCGTGCCAGCTCCGGGGCTTTGAAGGCGCGGAAGCCGGCAAAGCCGAGATCGCTCTGCCCTTCAAGCTGTTTGGTGTCAACGCCCGCGTCGTGGTAGTTGAACAACTCGGGACGGAAGTGAATTTCACGCGCCTGATGAGTCCCCTGATCCAGCGAGAACATGCGTACGCGGCGGCGAAAACCCATGCCGACATGGAAGAACTGTACATCCAGCTGGCGGCCTTCAACGTTATTCCATAACGAGTGCTGCGCATCATACTGAATGCTGTTATAGGCTTGCGGCGTCAGGTTAGCCAGCGTCGGCGGCAGCGCTTTCGGCGCGCCTCCCCATGGCTGTTCGGCCAGATCGTGCGCCATAGATTGCAGCACGGAGAAGTCGAAACGGCGGCTTTGACCATCGGCAATATCGGTCTGCGCTGCAGATGCCGCTCGCGAAAAGAGCGAGGCAACGCCAGTGGTGCCGTAAGTTGCCGCGAGGGCCATGGATGCTTGAATAAATCGTCTGCGGTTCATGCCTGGTAACACGTCCTTCTGGTCGTAAAATGGCATTTCGCGATATCGCGAAACAGCGGCAAAAGCGTATGACTGATGAAGGCACCACTCTAGACAAAATTCATTGAGAATCCAATTGTTGGCCGTTGATTATCTGAGCAAATCGCGAAATTTTCCCAGGCTTTAGGAGCAGCCTGAAAAATGCGTAAAGTTGTGTATGAACATGTTGCACTGCGCTCAATCGAGATTGACATGATGGCGCATCACCCGGCGAAAGAAGCTTAACCGCGCGCGCATAAAGCGCTTCTCCAGCCGAAAACCAGCTTGCTTATTGATGCCGATGCGCAGCAGGCGATCGCGCCCGCCGGTGCAGGCTTCCCACGTCACCGGGCCGGGCAACGCTGTGGTTGCCGAACCCGCATGGGTGGCAAAATGAACCCAGTAATCGGCAACCTGCGCGGCAAAGGCGAGATCGCGCTCATTGACATAATCACATGACGGCTCCGACAGGCGCAGGTTGTCAAACACATAGGGCACGTCATTCCCGTGCCAGGCGCCGTTGATATAGGTGTCATGCATCGCTTCGGCGACGTAATCGAACCAGTAACGCCAGCAGGGCTGGTTCACCTGCTGCTGCGCCTGCATCACCACCAGGCCGAGGGTGGTAAACGCCATATCACGGCACACCTGGCGGCCAAGCTCTGTATCGCCGCGCACGCCCGGATAGAGCAGCCGGATAAGCCCGAGGCCGAAACGCTGCTTGCGGCGCAGCTCACCGATTTTCCCCGCCAGATCGACGCCAAACTCCGCCATCACACTCGCTTCATCGCTGTTCGAACCAACGATCACCGGCATCGGGTGCTGACGCCCGGCAAAGAAGGTATCAAGGGATGGTTCCGGCAGCACGATGTCGCCAGCGATAGGGACAGGATCGATTTTAAACGGGGTATCGAGCGGCCAGAATGCCTCCGCCGGGATCGCTCGCAGCTGTTCCGCGCTGGCATTTTCCAGGCCAAAGTGCGCCGCAATCGCTTCGCCTTTTGCCAGCGCAGCCTTACGCGGCGTATCCGGTAAGGTGTAGTTGCTCTGTACAATCGCTTTATGAAACAGCCCTTTTGCCAGCGGTGAGGCCATGAGTGACATCACGCTACGCGCCCCGGCCGATTCGCCAAACAGCGTCACATTGTCGGCATCACCGCCGAACGCGGCGATATTCTCCTGAACCCAGCGCAAGGCGGCGATTTGATCAAGCAAGGCAAAGTTGTAGATGCGCTCTCCGGCCTCTGCCTCCAGCGCCGGATGGGCAAAGAAGCCAAGATGACCGAGACGATAATTGACGGTAACCAGCACCACGCCACGCGCTGCCAGCACTCAACCGGCCGCGGCGCGCGCCAGCGCAGATCGCCGGTGGGCGGCGCGGCAAAGGGAATGCCGCGCCAGACGTCAATTCCCTCTTCGCGACACCCCATTACGCTGCCCTGTCGGGTATTCACAATTGGGGTTGATGCATTTTCCATAATCATATCCAGAACGTATTGAATTCTGGCAGATTACCGTTTTTACAGCAGACCGCAACGGCGTTTGCTGCGCTCTTCAGCCTGTTGATAGAGGGTAAACTCATCAAGCACCGGACAGCCGAGTGCGGCTTCAAACTGCTGCTGGCTGGCGTTGCCGTGGCTGCGCGCCTGGGTCGCATTGCCGAGATTGGACTGGAAAATCCCGGCGGCGCTGACGGGCAGGAAATCTTCATAGATGATGGGCTGCGCCACGACCCAACCGCGCTCAATCAGCGGCTGTGGATCGTCACCGGGGCGAATCGCCTGGCGGTGCGCCTCCCCGGTCGGCGTCAGGCGGTAGCGGAACCACGCCAGCCCCTGCTTGCGCAGCAGCATCTCGCTGTCGGGAAACGCTTTAAACACCTCTTGCAAATGGAGCTGATGCGTGAGGTTATCTTTGCCCGTCCCTGCACTGTTCAGCAGTCGGTCGTACAGTTCGCGCCCTTTCGGTGTCAGCGCGACGCCGCGCTGTTCAATCTCGCCAAAGCGTGCCGTGTGGGTGCCGTGATGCTCGCCGCTGAACAGCACCGGCTCATCAAGGGCTTTAAAACTGGTCTGGCGCAGCAGGATCGGCACTTCGCGGCGCGGCGGCCCTTCAATCAGGATTTTTGGCTCAATGCCGTACTCCGGCATCAGCGCCTGCACCCGGTCAATATCGAGCGTGCGCGGGGTTAAGTGGTTGATATGGCAGCCGGGGAAACAGACCACATCGGCAATTAAACGATGTTCGTCATGCAGCGCCTGATAGGTTTTTTCATCGACGGTGGCATGGCGGTGCCAGCGAAACGTCTCCAGCGCCTCTTTGACAAACAGCTCTGCCTGCTGAGCCGTAAAGCCGCCGTTCAGTTCATGTACTTCAATAAGTTGCCGACAGGCAGGCGTGAAGATGTCGCGCTTCGCCAGGATCGCGGCCGCACGATCGCGCAGTGCCTGGTTTTCAATCAACTCCAGGCGTAACAGCGAAGTGAAAATACGAAACGGATTGCGCGATAGCGCTTCATCGTCGATTGGGCGAAAGGCGGTGGAGTGAACCGGCACGCCGGCCTGGGAGAGGTCGTAATAGCTGACCGGAAACATCCCCATAATCGCAAACATGCGCCGCAGGGTGGAGAGTTCCTCCGCGCTGCCGACGCGGATCGCGCCATGGCGCTCAACGTTCAGCCTGGCAAGCTCATCGGCATTCACCAGATGTTCGTGAAGACGTGGATTGTGTTCCAGTACAGCGAGGTTCACATCAGCCACAAGCTCCAGCAAGGTGCCATATTGCGGGACTTCCTGCTGGTACATGGCCGACATCGCCTGCGAAAATTGTTCCCTGATCTCATCTGCCGTGATGCTGTACGTCATAGTCTTCTCTCTCCACGCTGTTATCTCTGGAGTGTAGAGAAGGCTGCCCGCGCCCGTGCGGGGAAATTTACAAAGTGTGATCGTGGCAAAAAACGCGCGTGTTCCGCTCGCATTCGAACATAACAAAAGATTATGAAACGCGGCGCGAACAAAACCCTGGAAACATGCTGGTTTCGTCACATTGCGGGCAGAATGTGTTTGTAACTCAAAAGGATTGGATGTTAATAATATTTTGCAAACTGGTTATCAAAATTAAATAAATCTGCGAGCCACCTTCGCCACTCGGTTTTAACATTATCTTATGGAAAAAAACGCTCTCTTTTCACAGCGCATCCGACTGCGCCACCTGCATACTTTCGTCGCGGTCGCGCAACAAGGAACATTGGGTCGCGCTGCTGAAACTCTTAACCTGAGCCAGCCTGCTCTCTCAAAGACCTTAAATGAACTTGAACAGCTTACCGGCAAGCGGCTATTTGAACGCGGACGCATGGGCGCGCAGCTTACCCACGTTGGCGAGCAGTTTTTAAGCCATGCGGTGCGGGTGCTGGACGCGGTCAATATTGCCGGGCAGTCGTTAAGCGATCAGGAAGAGAAAAACTGTGAGTTGATTCGCGTCGGCGCGCTTCCCACCGCCGCGCTGGGTATTTTACCGGCAGTGATAGGTCAGTTGCACAAGCAGCAACCGGATATCACCATTCAGGTGGCGACAGCCAATAATCCAATGCTGCTGGCCGGGTTGAAGACCGGCGAGCTGGATGTCGGTATCGGGCGCATGTCCGATCCGGACCTGATGTGCGGCTTACACTATGAGCTGCTGTTCCTGGAGTCGCTTAAACTGGTGGTGCGCCCGCGCCACCCGCTATTGCAGAGCACTGTCACCCTGAGCCGGGTGCTGGAGTGGCCGGTAGTCGTGCTGCCGCAGGGCACGGTGCCGCGGCAGAACGCCGAAGAACTGCTCGCCAGCCAAAACTGCACCCTGCCGACCGGCTGTATTGAAACCCTTTCAGCCTCTCTTTCACGACAGCTGACCGTTGAATATGACTATGTCTGGTTTGTTCCATCCGGGGCGGTGAAAGACGATCTGCGCCTCGGCTCCCTGGTGGCGCTGCCTATTCCGCCGCTGGGCATCGGCGATCCGATTGGCATTATCACCCGCGTCGACGCCCCGCTCTCTCCGGCGGTGCTTACCTTAATCAGCTATATCCGTAAAACGCTGCCCGATTAATGTTTCTCTGCTCTAAATCTGCTGTGAAAGAGGCTTGTTTACCTTTACCTGAAACCAATCTTAAACAAACATTTCAGCACGAGGACGCCAGCGAAAGGCGCTGATAGACTCAAAGGTACTCACGACAGCAAGAGGAAGATCATTGTTATGCAATATGATGAACAGCAGCTTATCAATGGGCTTTTTCAGCGCCTGAAACAGGCTGAACAACAAAACGGCCAGCGCGATGCGCAAGCCGAGCGGCAGATTGCTGAGCTGGTCAAACAGCAGCCAGCGGCACCCTACTATATGGCGCAATCGATGCTGATCCAGGAAGCGGCATTAAAACGTCTGCAGGCGCGGGTGCAGGAGCTGGAAAATCAGCTGGCGCAGCAGCAGAGCCAGCAGCCATCCGGCGGCGGGAGTTTCCTCAGCGGTCTGTTTGGCGGCAATAGAAACCAGCCTGCTCAGTCCGCGCAAAACTGGGGCGCGCCACCGGTGCAGCAGCAACCGCAGCAGTATGCCTCCCCGGCACCCACCGCGTCGCGCGGCAGCGGATTTATGGCGGGCGCACTGCAAACCGCCGCGGGCGTGGCGGGCGGTGTGGTGATCGCCGATATGCTGACCAGTATGTTTCACCACGCTCAGCCGCAAGAGATCGTGAATATCATCGAGGAACCCGCGGCTGCCGCAAGCGATGTCACGCAAAACGATGCCTTTAATTCCGATGCATTTAATAACGCTTCCGACACGCACTTTCTCGACAATAGCGATCCTTACCAGGCAGACAGCGCTGGCGATTATCAAAATGATGATTTCGGCAGTGACGATTTCAGTAACGATGACGACAGCTTTATTTAACGCTTAAATCACTTCCTGCGCCGGATAACACTGGGTTATCCGGCTCTTCACTGCATCCTGCACTGTTGTAACCGTAGGCCAGACAAGACATTCGCCTTGTTCTGCGCCGCTCGCCCCTCTCCCTACCAGATCCGGTAGTCTGCGCGAAGTGCATCATATATTGATGCTACGCTACGCAGCACTCACACCGGGTGGGTTCAAAAAAACACCATCATATGCTGAATATGGAGAAGGGAATGTTCGCAAAAACAATTGCTCGATCGCTGGCAGTTGCCGCCTGCTTGTTTGCGCTGTCGGCGTGTGACGATAAAAAAGCAGATGAGCCTCAACAAGCCTCGCAAAGCTCGGCAGAAAAAGCTGAGATCACAAAATATAACTCTTATATTGAGGCGGCTAATATGTCCTCCTCCTCATTTGGTGAGCAGCTGGAGCAGTATAAAAAATATATTGCTCCTGCCTTCTCCGGTGAAAAGTCGCGCAGCGATCTCTTCTTCCCCGGTTCTGACACCACCATCCCTCGCGTCAAGGATCTGTTAGATAAAGCCCACGCGATGGAGCCAGCGATGAAAGATCTCGATGACTCGGCCACTCGCTATAGCGAAGCGCTGGGGCAGGCTGAACCCGTTAACCGCGAACTCTATAACTACATCAACTCCAAAACCTATAAAAGCGACAACGGTGACAAAGGCCGCGAATTGCAGCCGAAGTTTATTAGTGCAATGGAGAAAGTGGTTGTCGCACAGGCAGATTTCTTAAATGCCATTGATAAAAAAGACCGCGAGCGTATTAAAGCCGAATACGAGAAAACGCCGAAAGATACCGCTGCTTATTACCGCATCGGCTCTATCTACTACCTGAAAGAGAGCATGGATGCCGCCAGCGGCTTTATTAATGGCGAAGGTTTAGGCGATAAGAAAGACGCCTTTAAGAAATCTCTCGATCAGTTCAACGACGCACTGACTGCGTATGACGCCAAAATGCGTGAGAGCAACAAAAAAGGGTGTTCAAGCCTGATCTTCACCGCTAACTCCTATCTCTCTACCGGTCGTGATGTCATTAGTCACACTGAAGATGGCACCTACGAAAAAGAGGCGAATGAGCCGAAGCAGTTCCACATGATGCAATCTACACAGGGAAATGATGTTCGCGATCTGATGCAGCATTACAACAATGTCATCAACGCGATCAATATCGGCACCTGCTAAGTTACTGCGTGCCTTAACGACAAAATAAAAGAGGCCGGATTATCCGGCCTCTTTTTTTATCTCAACGTTTATCTGAACGTCAGAAAGTTTCCCAGTTATCGCCGCTCGCCAGTGCCGGGCGCTGCGGGGTAAACGGTTTTGCCGTCGGCGTGGCGCTGCTCTGGCGCTGCGCCTCTGCGCCGTTCAGCCGGAATGCCCCAACCGCCTGCGTCAGCCGTGCGGCCTGCTCTTCCAGCGAGGTGGCGGCGGCGGTAGCTTCTTCAACCAGCGAGGCGTTCTGCTGCGTCACATTATCCATTTCGGTGATCGCCTGGCTTACCTGCGTGATGCCTTTGCTCTGCTCGTCCGATGCGGCGGCAATCTCCAGCATGATATCGGTCACGCGTTTAACGGCGGTCACGATCTCATCCATCGTTTCCCCGGCGGAAACCACTTCGCCGGAACCCTGCTCAATCAGGCTGACGGACTCGCTGATCAACGCTTCAATCTCTTTCGCCGCCTGAGCACTGCGGCTTGCCAAAGTACGCACTTCGCTGGCGACGACGGCAAAGCCGCGACCCTGCTCACCGGCACGCGCGGCTTCCACTGCGGCGTTGAGCGCCAGGATATTGGTCTGGAAGGCGATGCTGTTAATCACGGCGGTAATTTCAGAGATTTTGCGCGAACTGGTGGTGATATTACCCATGGTCTGCACGACCCCAGAGACAATCTGGCCACCTTTCGTCGCTTTACCCGACGCGTCGCGCGCCAGACCACTGGCGTGATGCGCGTTATCCGCGTTCTGCTTCACGGTCGCGGTGAGCTGCTCCATGCTGGCGGCGGTCTCTTCAATCGCTGCCGCTTGCTGCTCGGTACGCGAAGAGAGATCGGTGTTACCGGCAGAGATTTCGCTGGTCCCGCGGTAGATCTCTTCAGCACCCTGGCGCACGGTGGCAACGGTGGTAACCAGTGAGTGCTGCATGGCTTGTAAGTCGTGGCTCAGACGCCCAATCTCGCTGCGGCCTGTCGGTTCGTCCGGCAGCGTCAGATCGCCGGAGGCGATACGTGAAATACGCTGGGCGGCGCGCTGCAACGGATTAATGACCACACGACGCAGTACGGTAAAGGTGATGATGGTCAGCACCAGTGCAAAAGCAAACGCGGCGGCCATAAAGATTAGGCCAAGCTGCGTGCGGCTGTGGGCTTCCTCTTTCAGGTGCTGCGCGCGTTCGGTGCGGATCTCAATCGCTTTCAACAATACGGCGTTGTAGGCATCATCCAGCTGGCGCGCCTGCTCGCTTTCATGGTTGATAATCGCTTCAAACATGCCGTTTTTGGCATACTTCAGCATCGGCTGCAGCCCGGCAGTGTAGGCGTCGAAACGGGCGGTAAGATCGTTATCCAGCGTCAGGTCGGCCTCGGTTTTCACCGGGCGATCCATATATTGTTTAAAGTTTTCCTGCGACTGTTTAATGCGCTTTTCCGCTTCGGCGATGTTGGTTTTCACATCCTCCATTTCGGCGATACGGCTTGCAGCACCTGCGTGAATCAATTTAATTCGGGCGACGCGAAGGTTGTTGGAGCTGTTAGATAATCCCATGCGCACCTGGATCTCCTGCGTCACATCCTGCTGATCGCGGTCGGCTTGCATCAGGAAGTAACCCGCTAATCCGGAACTTAAGGCAAATAGCACCAAAATGCCGGAAAGGATAAAGGAAAATAGGGGAACCAGGCGAATATTGTGCATAAAACCAATGCCTTGTGTTTGTTGCATTGCTGCTTTGTTATCCATGGCGTCGACTCTCGTATTAGTCTGCTAAGTACAAAGGAATGATATATAGGCATCGGCAATAATTGGATTTTTCTTATGGTGAAAAGCGCAACGGCGGTCACAGATTTGGAGTTTGGTTGCGCCAGCGGAGGGCCCGCTGGCGCGAAGGGAGATTACTTTTCGCCGAAATGGATCACGGTGCGGATCGATTTGCCTTCATGCATCAGATCGAAAGCTTCGTTAATTTTGTCCAGCGGCAGACGGTGAGTGATGAACGGGTCGAGACGGATTTTGCCCGCCATCGCATCTTCCACCATGCCCGGCAGCTGGCTGCGGCCTTTAACGCCGCCAAATGCAGAGCCGCGCCATACACGACCGGTGACCAGCTGGAACGGACGAGTGCTGATCTCCTGGCCTGCGCCCGCCACACCGATAATGACGCTTTCGCCCCAACCTTTGTGGCAGCACTCAAGCGCTGCGCGCATGACATTCACGTTGCCAATACATTCAAAGCTGTAATCAACGCCGCCATCGGTCATTTCCACAATCACTTCCTGAATCGGGCGATCGTGATCTTTCGGGTTGATAAAGTCGGTCGCGCCCATCTCTTTCGCCAGCGCGAATTTATCCGGGTTGGTATCAATTGCCAGGATGCGGCCCGCTTTTGCCTGTACCGCGCCCTGAATGGCTGCAAGCCCGATACCGCCGAGGCCAAAGATGGCAACGGTATCGCCCTCTTTCACTTTCGCCGTGTTATGTACCGCGCCAATGCCGGTGGTAACGCCGCAACCCAGCAGGCAGACCTTATCCAGCGGCGCTTCTTCGTTGACCTTCGCCAGAGAGATCTCTGCACAGACGGTATATTCGCTGAAGGTGCTGGTGCCCATGTAGTGATAAATCGGCTCGCCGTTATAGGAGAAACGGGTGGTGCCGTCCGGCATCAGACCTTTACCCTGCGTGGCACGCACGGCCTGGCAGAGGTTGGTTTTGCCCGATTTACAGAATTTGCACTCGCCACACTCGGCGGTGTACAGCGGAATAACATGGTCGCCCGGTTTCAGGCTGGTGACGCCCTCGCCCACTTCCACAACGATACCGCCGCCTTCATGACCGAGCACCGCCGGGAAAACGCCTTCCGGATCGTCACCAGAGAGGGTAAAGGCATCGGTATGGCAAACACCGGTGTGCGTAATGCGAACCAGCACTTCCCCTTTCTTGGGTGGCGCAACGTCGATCTCGACAATCTTGAGGGGTTGGCCTGGCCCGAAGGCTACAGCTGCACGTGATTTCATCTCGCTTTCCTTTTTATGTATACGGTGTTGCTTATTTTAGATAAGAGCGTAGCAGATGGCCGACTTCTGCCATCCGCACTGCGCGTTGATTGGCGGTGGTCTCGCCGGCGACCAGCTCATCTTTCAGGTGAATTTCAACCATTTCGCCCATCAGGCCATTGGCTGCGCCGCGCACGGCGGCGATTTGTTGCAAAATTGCGATGCAGGGTTCGCCGTTTTCCAGCGCCCGCTCCAGCGCGTCAACCTGGCCGCGAATACGCCGCACCCGCGTCAGCACGCGTTTTTTATCTTCAGGTGAATGGGGCATAGAACCTCCTGGATACTATAGGGGGGTATGGTAACGTAGTGGCGATGGTCATGCAAACGAACGTTTAGGGGAGGAAAACGAGTATGGCTGTTAAAGCGCCAGAGCGGCCAATGGTGTTAATTATCCTGCTCGTCGCCTGACCCTCAGAGGGATTAATTATGAATTGATAACTCGCTAGCATCACAAAAGATAATAGCTAAAAGGGAGTTTTGGCCTGTCAGCAAAATAACCATATATTAACTCAGGTTATTAATTTCACAGAACACTTTCCCCGTTAGCATGTTTCAGCGCACAACTTAGCGTAAAAATTTTTAAATATTATTCTCGTTTAGCATATTGAACTTAAATTAACGTTTCGCTTAGGTTCTTTCTATATTGTTTGCTAAGATTCTTCCTGGCGAATGAGTAGATATTATGTAAGGAAGATGTATGCGCTGGAATATTACGGATATGTTAGTTTCCCCTGCCACAGGCACGGCATTTGCTTTAGCCAGGACACAGCAGGACAAAGCGGTGATTGTCTGGTACCGGGGCCACTATTTCCTGCGCCCGGGGAATATATTAGTTACTGATTCAAAAGGAATTATCATAGATGGCAGAATGCATGAATTCAAAGTTATCCATACCATGCCCTATTTCCCAACCATCTGGAATACTTTAAAAAATAGTTGCTCATGTCCAGGGAATGATAATATTTCTTTGCGCGAATGTGATAAACAAAACGAATGCTTATTTCCGCTGTGCCCCTATGGGATAAAACTTTCCACCTAAGTGCTTTCGCAGTGGATATATTATATTTCACAGCGAGAATATATCGATCATTTTATAACCCGGCGAGATAATCCCCACCGGGCATTATTTTAACGTTTTAAAGGTTGTCCGGCCGTTTCACGGGCGCGCATCACCGTAATGAAGGTGATTAACGCAGCCCCCATGACATAGAAGGCGGGTGAAAACTTATCGCCTGTCGACGTGATAAGCCACGCGGAGAACCACGGCGTGATGCCGCCAAAGAAGGCGACGGCAAAGTTATAGGCAATCGACAGGCCGCCGTAGCGCACGTTGGTTGGAAAGAGCTCGGCCATCGCCGCCGTGCAGGCGCCATCAAAGGCCGCGATAAACGCGCCGAGCATCACCATCGCCAGCACCGCTGACAGCACATCGCCATTGGCCATGATCATCATCGCCGGGTAACTCAGCAAAATAAACCCCGCACAACCCGCCAGCATCAGCGGCTTACGGCCGTACTTGTCAGAGAGATAACCCATAAACGGCACCAGCACCGCAACGGAGAAGAGGCCAATGGTGGTGATGGCGTAAGCGTTTAATTTACTGAAATGGAGCTCCGTGGCGAGATAGCTCGGCATAAACGTTTGTAGCGTCCAGTGCCCCACCGCTTTGATCACCACAAACCCGACACAGAAGAGCAGAGCGCGCCAGGCAGTGGTTACCGCTTTGCGCAGCGGCGCGGTTTCAATCTGCCCGCTTTTCATCGCCTCGAGAAATTCCGGCGAATCTTCCAGATGCCTGCGCAGATAGAGCCCGACCCAGCCGAGCGGCCCGGCGATCAGGAAAGGAATGCGCCAGCCCCAGTCGTTCATGGTGCTCTCGCCGAGTGTCGCGGTGAGCAGAAACACCAGCCCGGAGCCGACGACAAATGCCATAAAACCAAAGTTGTCGATCCAGCAGGTGAAATAACCGCGTCTGGCGGTCGGAGCGTACTCAGCCAGATACGTTGTGGCGCCCGAGCTTTCACCGCCTGCGGCAAAGCCCTGCACCAGGCGGGTGATCACCAGCAGTACCGTGGCGGTGATCCCAATCTGGTGATAGGTCGGCAGCAACCCCATCACAAAAGTTGCACCCGAGGTGAGCAAAATCACCGTTGCCAGCACCTTCTGCCGCCCTTTGCGATCGCCCAGCGAGCCGAAGAATAGCCCACCGAGCGGGCGCATGATAAACCCGGCACCAAACACCGCGAAAGATGAGAGCAGCGCAACGCTGGGGCTGGAGGATTGAAAAAATTGCAGACCGATAATAGCCGCCAGCGTGCCGTAGAGACCGAAATCAAACCACTCCACAAAATGCCCGATGCCGGTGGCAAGCAGAACTTTACGTAATTTGCGCGATCCGCCGGCCTGCGCATCGGCAGCCACCCGGTCGAATGATTCCTGTACTGGCTGTGTCATTTGCCTCTCCCGCTCTCGATAGTGTTTCTATAATAGATATACTATCTACACTGCTTGTTCGAATTTCGCCCACAGGCGATGATAGAAAATGTGATTTCTCCCCAGCTTTTTCTTACAAAAATCAGGCGGGATCACAGCATTCTGGGGCAAGTTACGCAAAAACGGGTAAGAAATTTCGCAGGGGGTGCAGCCCGGTCACGGATGTCACCGGGCAGAAGGCGTTATCGTTCGCGCTTTTTCGGCATCATACGCAGCAGCGTATTGTCCTTGAAAAAGTAATGGTGCAGCAGTGCGGCAGCGGCATGCAGGCCAACAATAAAGTAACCGAGCGTGGCGAGAAGCTCATGGTACTCCTTGAGCGTGTCGACCAGATCGAAATTAGCCTCGGCGGCGTGGGGCATCGGCAGGCCGAAGGCGATCCACGGGCCGCCGCGGTTATACATCATCAGCAGGCCCAGCAGCGGCAAGGCGATAAACAGCAGATAAATCGCCAGATGCCCGAGGTGCGCCAGCCCGGTCATCATCGCGGAAGGTTTGGGCGTAATAGGCGGTGCCGGATGTTTTAGCCGCACCAGTAGCCGCGCAACCATCAGCACGAGAACAGAGATACCGCATGAGACATGGACAATATTGAAATATGGCCGGTAACTGCGCGGCGCAAATCCGCGAAACTCCATGGCGCAGTATGCGCCGACGACCAGCAGCACCACCAACCAGTGGATGGCGATCTGCGGGCCGGAATAGTTGCTACGCATAAGAAACCCCTGAAAGAACGAACCGGCCTTCAACATAACGGGGTTTCCTTAAAAATTCATTAACTTTTCTGTATCACTTTTCAGCCACTTAGCGCGTACGCAGCGCGTATGGTTTGCGCAGTAAAACCCGACAACGTAATACTGAATAAGTACAAAACATAAGGAGCCTGTGTGGATAATCTGACGCCGCAAACACTACTGAGTTTAATGGAGCACGCCGTCGCGCGCGCCATCACGTTTCCCGTCTGGCCGCAGGGCGAAGCGCCAGGAGCGAAGGTCAGCCCGATACAATTTCAGCTGGAAACAGAACATACCGGCCCCTCGCCGTTCGATCGCTCGGTGACGGGCGTGCGGGCACCGGAAATCACCGTTTATGCGCCGCAGCACCCTAACGGTGTTGGCATTCTGGTCACGCCCGGCGGCTCTTATCGCCGCGTGGTGCTGGATAAAGAGGGCAGCGCCCTCGCCCCTTTCTTTAATGAACGCGGTTATACCCTATTTGTGATGACCTACCGCTTCCCCGGTGATGGCCATGCGGAGGGGGCAGACGCGCCGCTGGCAGATGTGCAGCGGGCAATGCGCCTTATCCGCGCCCAGGCGGAGCGCTGGCAGCTTGATGCCGACAAACTTGGCGTGATGGGCTTTTCCGCTGGCGGCCATGCGGCGGCGAGTCTCGGCACGCGTTACAACGATTCGGTCTATACGCCGCTGGATGCAATTGATGCGCAGAGCGCCCGCCCGGCGTTTATGGCGCTGGTCTACCCTGTGATCACTATGCATGCCGATATCGATCATCCGATGTCGCGCCAGCAACTGATTGGCGATACGCCCGATGAGGCGCAGATCCGCCGCTACTCCGCCGAGGAGCAGGTCAACAGCCAGACGCCGCCGACCTTTTTGCTGCATGCGGTCGACGACCCGGCGGTAAAAGTGGAAAACAGCGTGGTGATGTTCTCCGCACTGCGCCGCCTCGGCGTGCCGGTGGAGATGCATCTGTTTGAGGAGGGAAAACATGGGTTTGGTATTCGCGATGCGCTGGGCTTGCCGGTTGCCGTCTGGCCGGAGTTGATGATGGCGTGGATCGAAACCAAGGTGTGAAAACGCCCCCGCGACTGCGGGGGCAGGCTTATCACGATTGCAGGTAAACCACCTGGGTTTGCAGATATTCATTCAGGCCGTGGCGGCCATCCGCGCCGCCAATGCCGGATTTGCGCCAGCCCGCGTGGAAACCCTGCATCGCTTCAAAGTTCTCGCGGTTGATGTAGGTTTCGCCGAACTTCAGCCCGCGCACCGCTTTCATCGCCTGGTTGAGATCGCGGGTGTAGATCGAAGAAGTGAGGCCAAAGTCGCTGTCATTGGCCATCGCCAGCGCTTCATCAAGCGTGTCGAATGCGACTACCGGCAGCACCGGGCCAAAGGTCTCCTCGTGCATAATCGCCATCTCCTGCTTTACATCCAGCAGCAGCGTCGGCGGATAGAAGTACCCTTTTCCTGCAACCTTTTCGCCGCCGAGGACAACTCGCGCCCCTTCGGCGACGGCGTGCGCCACCTTCTCCTCCACTCGCTGCAAAGCCGCAGCATTGATAAGCGGCCCCATCGCAATGTCGTTGCGCTGCGCCGGATCGCCAAACTGCACCGCTTTCATCGCTTCGCCGAGGCGGTTGACGAAACGGTCATAAATCCCCTTCTGCACATAGACGCGCTCGGCACAGTTACACACCTGCCCGGTGTTGATCACTCTTGAATCAACAATCGCTTTCACCGCCAGCTCAAGGTCGGCATCATCGAGCACAATCGCCGGTGCTTTACCGCCCAGCTCGAGGCACACTTTGGTGATATTTTTTGCCGCCGCCGCCATGATCTTCTCCCCCGCGCCGACGCTGCCGGTCATGCTCACCATCGCCACTTTCGGGTTACCCGCCAGCTCCTGTCCGACGGTTTCGCCGCGCCCGAGCACCAGGTTGAAGACCCCTTTCGGTAAGCCAACTTGCTCAACGATTTTGGCGAATGCAATAGCGTTACTCGGAGTAAATTCGCTGGGTTTGATGACAATGGTGTTGCCAGTGATAAGCGCAGGAGCCATTTTGCGGGCGATAAGGAAAAACGGAAAGTTCCACGGCAGAATGCCGGTGGTCACGCCCAGCGCGCGTTTGAAGACAAAGATATTCTCGTTCGGGCGGTCGCTTTGCAGGATCTCGCCTTCGTAACGGCGCGCCCACTCGGCCATATAGTCGATGTAATCGGCGGTGAAAGAGACTTCGACATCGGCGAGCTGCTGGATTTTGCCCCCTTCGGCGACAATCAGTGCGCTGATCTCGCTAGCTTTATCACGAATGCCGGCGGCGATTTTTCGCAGCCAGCCGGCACGCTCAATGGCGGGCAGCGATTCCCAGCCGGGCTGTGCCCGCTCGGCGGCCTCGATGGCTTTACGTGCATCTTCGGCGCGTCCGTCTGGAATACGCGCGAGAACCTCTTCCGTTGCCGGATTGATCACATCAAGCCAGCCTTCGCCCTGCCAGCTGACAAATTGCCCATCAATAAACATCGGGTGTTGTACGGGTGCTGTCATGATCTGCTCCTGTAATGGCATTGTTTTTAAAAAGCTAACGTGTTGTTAAAAATCTATCGCCGCAGCGGGCGATGCCGAGGCTCAGGAGCAACTTTTGTGAGGGAACGCAAAAAAGCGGCGGGAAAAGCGAACAAAAAATTATGCGTTTAGAAGATGGCGCTGCCCGTTTGCGCCACAGCTGACGCAAACGGGCATTGGCTTTACAGCGCGCGCTGGGATAAGGCCTCGGTGAGCTGAGAATCCGCCTGCAGGGTTTGCCAGGCCTGCTCAATCTCCGGCGGGAACTCAATATGCGCCAGGTAATCGCGGCCGTTAGGGCCATACCCGTTCGCGTCATCCCGCAGGCGCGGCACTTCCCCCATCAGCAGTGAAAGATAACGTTCAACGGGCCATAACCCGCGAACGCGAGGCTGGAAAGCCAGCCCATCCGGCGTATTGATCAACCGTGGCGTAAAGCCCGGCCAGCTGAACCAGTACGGTGCATTAGTACACTGCTGGCTGGCGCGGGCAAAGGTCGCCATCGTGCGTCGCTGCATGGTCGGGTCCTGAACGATCACCGCCGTTTTCGGCGCGATGTGCTGGCTTATCAACATATCGAGGCTGAAACGGGCATTCTCGCCGCTGTTGGTTGAGCGGTCTTCAATCAGTAGCTGGCTCTCATCAATTTTCCAGAACTGTCGCGCGATGTCGGCGAGAATAGCCGCTTCGCCGCGCCCGGTAGTACGAATCACGTTATAGCGTGGATGGCGGGCAATGGCTGAATAGAGGAATGTCGTTGAATGGCCCAAACCGCCGCTAATCAGCAGCGGTGTTTTTTGCGCCGCCGCCAGCCCGCAGGCCGCTTCAATGGTCGGAATAACGGCATTACCCGCCAGGATCACCACATCTGCCCGCACCGGCGACGGTTTGCCGGTGAAGTCATTTTGCGCCAGCCATTCACCGAGCGTATTAACGGCGGCAAGCGTCGGCTCAGGCAGAGCGGGAAATGTTGTTTTAAGCATGGAAACCTCCTTCACATTGCTGTCTCAAGCCTAACCGCACGCCGGAAGCTGAACAGAGGATCTCTCCTAATCGCGCTTTCACCCCCTACGCACCGCACAAAAAGAACACTTTTCGTGACAACGTCACACGTTAAATGACTATTTTTCCTCGCTTCCCCTACTGCGATGCAGCGCGTAATCTATATTTTTCTTATGCACTTGCATTGCATTTATGGGCGCACGTAGAATCGTTAGCCCCCTAACTATTCAGTAAGATAATCTTTAGGTCTTCATGCATAACCACACTCGATGTTTTTATCTGCCGTCTATCGTTACCCATGAGGTCAAAAAGTAATGTCTGAACCCAAACGCGACCCCTACGCGCCGCGTGAATGGGCCGCTCATGAAAAGCCGATGCTGCTCGGCTCTCCCTCAACGCCCTGGCACAGCACGCCGCGGCGCATCGCCTATGGCATCGTTGGTTTGCTGGTCTCCATGACCGGCGCACTGGGTAACGCGATGGTGACGGCGAACCTGCAAAATTTGCAGGGCACCTTTGCCGCCTGGTCAACGGAGATCGCCTGGCTCCCGGCGGTGTACGTGATGACCAACGTCTCCATCAACCTGCTGCTAGTGAAGTTTCGCCAGCAGTATGGCCTGCGGGCCTTTACCGAAGGGTTTCTGGTGCTCTATGTGCTGGTCACCTTTTTCCACCTCTTTATTAACGATCTCAGCTCCGCGCTGTTTGTGCGCGGTGCTCACGGCATGGTGGCCGCCGCGCTCAGCTCGCTTGGGATCTACTACCAAATTCAGGCCTGGCCGGCGAAGCACCGCCTGAAAGCGCTGACCATCGGCATTACCGGTTCGACGCTGGCGATCCCGATTGCCCGCCTCTTCTCGACCGAACTGCTGCAACTCGACGAGTGGCGCGGGCTCTATCTGTTTGAACTGGGGCTGGCGCTTATCTCGCTTGGCTGCGTGATAGCACTGAAGCTGCCGCCAGGCGACCGCAAGAAGGTGTTTGAGAAGAAGGATTTCATCACCTTCTTTCTGCTGGCCCCCGGCATGGCCCTGCTCTGCGCGGTGCTCTCCCTCGGGCGTCTCGACTGGTGGTTTGAAACGCCGTGGCTCGGCTGGGCGCTGGCCGGTGCGCTGGTGTTAATCGTCTCGGCGATTGTGTTTGAGCACAACCGGAAGAACCCGCTGCTCAACACCCGCTGGCTCTCCAGCGGCAGTATTGTGCGCCTCGGCCTGATTATGCTGCTGATCCGCATTGTGCTTGCCGAGCAGAACACCGGGGTTTTTGGCTGGTTGCAGTATGTTGGCCTGCAAAACGAACAGATGACCCGGCTGGCGTGGTCGATTCTGGCCGGGATTATCTGCGGGATTGTCGCCAGCTGCCTGACCATCAAACCGCAGCGCCTCGGCTGGCCTATTCTCACCGCGCTGGCGCTGATGATTGTCGCCTCGCTGATGGATAGCCAGTCAACCAGCCTGACGCGCCCGGATCAGTTGATGATAAGCCAGTTCCTCTTCGGCTTTGCCAGCGCCTTTTTTATCGCCCCTGCGATGCTGGCCGGGATTGGTGGTGTCATTGCCGAACCGCGCAACCTCGTCAGCTTCTCGGTGCTGTTTGGCATGAGCCAGAATATCGGCGGGCTGATGGGCTCGGCGATCCTCGGCACCTTTCAGACGTGGCGCGAAAAGTACCACTCAAGCATGCTGGCGGATCAGCTCACCACTCTTAACCCGCTGGTCAATGAGCGCCTGCAACTCTACAGCCAGATGTACCAGAGCATGATCGGCGATAGCAGCCTGCTCAGCGTGCAGGCGGTAACACAGTTGCAGACCGCCTCGACGCTGCAGGCGACGATACTGGCTTATAACGACACTTATATGCTGACGGCGAGCGTCGCTGCCGCCACGCTATTATGGATTGCATGGCGTTTGCTGCGCCTGCGTATTACCGCTCGTCTGGCCCTGAAACGGGCAACGGGTAACAAATAATAATGATGACATTACTGGAGTTCTTACTATGAGCCAGCAGGACGCCGCTAAAGAGCAGGCAAGTACCCGCAGCAACGTGCGCGTGGTGTCCCTTATGACCGCCGCGGCGATCGTCATCGTCGGCGTGCTGGTGATCCTTTACGCCTGGCAGCTGCCGCCGTTTACGCGCCATACGCAGTCGACGGATAACGCCTATGTGCGCGGGCAGACGACGTTTATCAGCCCGCAGGTGAATGGTTATATCACCGAAGTGCCGGTGCAGGATTTCGTCAATGTGAAAAAGGGCGACCTGATTATGCAGATTGACGACCGCATCTATCGTCAGCGCGTCGATCAGGCAAAAGCGACGCTGGCGATGAAGCGCGCTGCGCTGGAAAACAACCTGCAACAGCGCAAAAGCGCGCAGGCGGTGATCGCGCGGAATGAAGCGGCGCTCGCCAGTGCCAAAGCGCAGAACCTGCAGGCGCAGGCGGATTTAAAACGCGTCAAAGCGCTGACGGCGGATGGTTCCCTCTCTGTTCGCGAGCGTGATGCCGCGCTGGCAACTGCCGCACAGAACAGTGCCAATATCGCCCAGGCGCAGGCAACGCTGGAGATGTCGCGCCAGGATCTGCAAACCACCATCGTCAATCGCGCCTCGCTGCAGGCGGATGTGGAAAATGCCCAAGCGGCGCTGGAGCTGGCGCAGATCGATCTGCAAAACACGCGCATCGTCGCCCCGCGCGACGGCCAGCTTGGGCAGATCAGCGTGCGCCTCGGCGCGTATGTCACTGCCGGGACGCATCTCACCTCGCTGGTTCCTGCCCAGCGCTGGGTGATTGCCAACCTGAAAGAGACGCAGCTGGCCGATGTTGTTGTCGGCCAGCCGGTCACCTTTAGTGTCGATGCCCTTGATGGCCGCAGCTTTAACGGCCGGGTTGAGAGCATCTCCCCGGCAACGGGCGTGGAGTTCAGCGCCATCAGCCCGGACAACGCCACCGGCAACTTTGTCAAAATCGCCCAGCGTATTCCGGTGCGCATTCAGGTGGAGGGCAAAGCCGATGAGATTGCCCGTCTGCGCCCGGGGATGTCCGTGCAGGTGCATATTGATACACGGGAGGCGCAGCAATGAGGCGCTATCCGACGCTTATCGCGCTCAGCCTGCTGCTGGCGGGCTGCCAGTCGGTTGATGTGGAACGCGCGCAGCCGTCGTTACAGATCCCGGCGGCGTGGCGCAGCGAAAGCGGGCCGCTGAGTAAAGTCGACAGCGTCTGGTGGCGCAACTTTCACGACAGCCAGCTCAACCGCTATGTCGATCAGGCCCTGCGTTATAACAGCGATGTGCTGGTCGCTCGCGAGCGGGTTAATGAGTACCAGGCGCGAGTCTATGCAGCCAACGGCGCGCTATTTCCTGAAGTGGATGTCGGTCTATCCGGCACCCGCGCCCGTTCGCAATCGGCCGCTACCGGTCAGCCGGTGCACAGCACGCTCTATAAGGGCAATTTAACCGCCAGTTACGATGTCGATATCTGGGGAGCCAGCCGCAGCGCATCGCGGGCGGCAGAAGCGTCGCTGGAGGCACAAAAAGCGGCGGCTGCGGCGGCCGATTTAACCGTTGCCACCAATGTCGCCTCCGGTTATCTCACCCTGTTATCACTGGATGAGCAGCTGCGTGTCACGCGCTCGACGTTAAAAGCGCGGGAAGATGCCTGGCGGCTCGCCCGGCGTCAGTATGAAACCGGCTATACCTCGCGGCTGGAGCTGATGCAGTCGGATTCGGAACTACGCGCAACGCGGGCGCAAATCCCGCAACTGGAGCACCAGATTAGCCAGCAGGAGAATGCGCTCAGCGTGCTGCTTGGCAGCAACCCGGGGGCAATCCAGCGCGGCGATTTCCAGGCACTGACGCCGCTGTCGCTGCCAGCGCAGTTACCGTCAACGCTGCTTAACCGGCGGCCGGATATCGTGCAGGCCCAGCGCCAGCTGGTTGCCGCCGATGCCGGGCTTGCGGTATCGCAGGCGAAACTGCTGCCCTCGCTCAACCTGACCGCCAGCGGCAGTATGCAGGACGACACCCTGCCCGGCCTGCTCGATAACCCGCTGCGGCTGTGGAACATCGGCGGCAGCATTCTGGCGCCGCTGCTGAACCGCCAGGCGCTGAATGCACAGGTGGATGTCTCCATGTCGCAGCGCAACCAGGCGCTCTATGGCTATGAAAGTACCGTGCGCAATGCGTTCAGAGAGGTGAATGACAGCCTGGATGCCATCACCCGCCTCGGCGAGCAGTTGACAGAACTGGAAGGTCAGCAGCAGGTGGCGGAAGAGACGCTGCGCATTGCACAAAATCGTTACCAGAACGGCTACTCCTCCTACCTGACGGTGCTTGATGCGCAGCGCACGCTCTTGAGCGCGCAGCTCAACGCCGTGCAGGTGAAAAATAATCTGTTACTGGCGCAGGTGGATCTCTATCGCGCGCTGGGTGGAGGCTGGTCCGGTATGCAGTAATTCTCAACAACACCAGGAGTTATGCTATGCAGCAGAAATGGTCCGCGGTAGATGAGTACTTAGCACAACAGCTTCTCCCTGAAGATGAGGTTCTGACGCAGATCCTCGCCAATAACCGGCGCGCCGGGTTACCTGAAATTGATGTTTCGCCAATGCAGGGTCAGTTGCTGGCGCTGCTGGTGCGGATGACGCGCGCTAAACGCATTCTTGAGATCGGCACGCTGGGCGCTTACAGCACGGTATGGATGGCGCGAGAGTTGCCCTCCGATGGTGAATTACTGACGCTGGAGTTCGATGCGTTACATGCCGCGATTGCCAGGGAGAACATCGAATTTGCCGGGTTAACCCGCCAGGTGAAAGTTAAAGAGGGCCCGGCGCTGGAAACGCTGGAATCTCTTGGCGAGCGCCCGCCGTTCGATCTGATCTTTATTGATGCCGATAAACCCAATAACCCGAACTACCTGAAGTGGGCGCTGCACTATTCGCGTCCCGGCACGCTGATTATTGGCGATAACGTGGTGCGCGACGGCGAAGTCACCAATCCCGCCTCCACCGATGACCGGGTACAGGGGGTGCGCAAATTTATTGAGATGATTGGCGACAACCCGCACCTGACGGCGACGGCAATGCAGACCGTCGGCACCAAAGGATGGGATGGCTTTACGCTGGCATGGGTGAATTCGTAAAAACCGCAAGCCGGATAAGCGTAGCGCCATCCGGCAATGCTGCGCGGATGGCGAACTGTTCCGTTTGCTAAGGCATGGTTAACTGCCGGATGGCGGCTGACGCCTTATCCGGCCTACAAAACCATTGCGTGCGGGTAAATTCGATACCGTAGGCCGGATAAGCGTAGCGCCATCCGGCGATCCTGCGCGGATGGCGAACTGTTCCGTTTGCTAAGCCATGGTTAACTGCCGGATGGCGGCTGGCGCCTTATCCGGCCTACAAACCCATCGCGTGTGGCCTACAAAGGCATTACGCGCTAATCTGCTCCATTGCCTGCAAAATGCGTTTATCGGAGATAGGGTACGGCGTGCCAAGCTGTTGGGCGAAGAAGCTGACGCGCAGCTCCTCGATCATCCAGCGAACCGCCTTCACCTCTTCATCGTCACGACGCGCGGGCGGCAGCTTGTTGAGCCACTGCTGCCACGCCTGCTGCACCTGCTCCACTTTCAGCATCTGCGCCCGATCGCGGTGCGGATCGACCGCCAGCTTCTCCAGCCGTTTTTCAATCGCCTGAAGGTAACGCAGCGTATCGCCGAGGCGGCGGAAGCCGTTGCCGGTGACGAAACCGCGATAGACCAGCCCGTTCATCTGCGCTTTGATATCCGATAACCCCAGCGCCATGGTCATATCCACGCGTCCTTTCAGACGCTTGTTGATATTTAACACCGCCATCAGGATCTGTTCGACCTGTTTAGCGATCTCCACCACCGTGTCGTTGAGCTCGGCGCGCACTTTCTCATGCAGCGCGGCAAAGCCCTCCTCCGTCCACACCAGGCCGCCCGCTTCATCAATCAGTTTGTCGATACCACAGGCGATGCAGTCGTCAATCAGCTCCAGTACTTTACCGTACGGGTTGAAGTAGAGCCCCAGCTTGGCTTTGTTCGGCAGCTTCTCGTGCAGATATTTAATCGGCGACGGGATATTCAGCAGCAGCAGGCGGCGAATACCGGCCCACATCGCATTTTGCTGCTCCTGTGGGTTATCGAACAGCTTGATCGCCACGCTGTCGCGCTCATCAACCAGCGCTGGCCACGCCTTCACTTTGTAGCTGCCGCGCTTCTGCTCGTAGCTTTCCGGTAACTGACCAAAGCTCCAGATATGCAGCCCGCTCTGCTCAATGCCGTCATCGGCCACCGCCGAGAGCGTCTCCTGCACTTTGCCCTTCAGCTGCTCTTTCAATTCGCTCAGGGAGCGCCCTTCAAGCAGCTTCTTATTCTTGTCATCCACCACGCGGAAGGTGATTTTCAGATGATCGGGCACCTGATCCCAGTGCCAGTCGTCGCGATCGACGGTTACGCCGGTCATGCGGCGCAGTTCGCGCTCCAGCGCGTCGAGCAGCGGCATCTCCAGCGGCGTCACGCGGCCTAAAAACGCTTCGGCATAGTTCGGCGCGGGGACGAAGTTGCGGCGCGTCGGTTTCGGCAACGATTTGATCAGCGCAATCACCAGTTCGCGGCGCAGGCCGGGGATCTGCCACTCAAAACCGCTCTCCTCCACCTGATTGAGCAGCGGCAGCGGAATGTGTACCGTCACGCCGTCGGCATCCGCGCCCGGTTCAAACTGATAGCTCAGACGCAGTTTGAGGTTGCCCTGATGCCAGAAGTTCGGGTAATCGAGCTTGCTGACATTGTCCGCGCCCTCTTTGATCAGCATGCTCTTTTCAAAGTTGAGCAGATCCGGCGTTTCACGGCTCGCCTTCTTCCACCAGCTGTCGAAATGGCGGGCTGAAATGACCTCATGGCTGATGCGCTGATCGTAAAACTCAAACAGCGTCTCATCATCCACCAGAATGTCGCGGCGGCGGGATTTATGCTCCAGCTCCTCCACTTCGGCGCGCAGCTTCAGGTTGTCGCGGAAGAAGGCGTGGCGGGTTTGCCAGTCCCCTTCCACCAGCGCGTGGCGAATAAAGAGCTCGCGACACAGCGCCGGATCGATCTGGCTGTAATTGACCTTACGCGCGGCGACAATCGGCAGACCATAAAGCGTCACTTTCTCCATCGCCATCACGGCGCCCTGCGAACGCTCCCAGTGCGGTTCGCTCCAGGAGCGTTTAATCAGATGCTGCGCAACCGGCTCGACCCACTCGGGATCGATGCGCGCGGCAATGCGGCCCCACAGGCGGCTGGTTTCTACCAGTTCGGCCACCATCGTCCACTTCGGCGGCTTCTTGAACAGACCGGAGCCAGGGAAGATGGAGAAACGGGCGTTGCGCGCGCCGGTAAACTCCTGCTTATCGGCATCTTTCATACCGATATGCGACAGCAGCCCGGTAAGCAGCGCGATATGAATTTCGCGGTACTCTGCCGGTTCGCTGTTCACCGGGATCCCCAACTCTTTCACCACCTGGCGCAGCTGGGTGTAGATATCCTGCCATTCGCGCACGCGCAGGTAGTTGAGGTAATCGACGCGGCACTGGCGGCGGAACTGGTTTGAGGAGAGCGCTTTCTGCTGCTCGCCGAGGTAGTTCCACAGGTTCACAAAGGCGAGGAAATCGGACTCTTTGTCGTGGAAGCGCTGATGTTTTTCATCCGAGGCCTGTTTCTTATCCAGCGGCCGCTCGCGCGGATCCTGAATCGACAGCGCCGAGGTGATGATCATCGCTTCACGCACGCAGCCATGTTTCTGCGCTTCCAGCACCATGCGCGCCAGACGCGGGTCGACCGGCAGTTGCGACAGCTGGCGACCGAGCGGCGTCAGTTTATAGGCGGTCTGCTGCTCGTCGGTGGCAATTGCGCCAAGCTCTTCCAGCAGGCGCACACCATCCTGAATATTGCGTTTATCCGGCGCTTCGACAAACGGGAAAGCGGCGATATCGCCCAGCCCCAGCGCGGTCATCTGCAGGATAACTGATGCCAGGTTGGTACGCAGGATCTCCGGGTCGGTAAACTCCGGGCGCGAGAGGAAATCATCCTCCGAATAGAGACGAATACAGATCCCTTCCGAGACACGGCCGCAGCGCCCTTTACGCTGGTTGGCTGAGGCCTGCGACACCGGCTCAATCGGCAGACGCTGTACTTTGGTGCGGTAGCTGTAGCGGCTGATGCGCGCAGTACCGGGGTCGATCACATACTTAATGCCGGGCACGGTGAGCGAGGTTTCCGCTACGTTGGTTGCCAGAACAATGCGCCGCCCG
The DNA here is from genome assembly GCF_016624785.1 of Kosakonia sp. S42. NCBI lineage: Bacteria > Pseudomonadati > Pseudomonadota > Gammaproteobacteria > Enterobacterales > Enterobacteriaceae > Kosakonia > Kosakonia sp. S42. The sequence goes on from NZ_JACVTW010000006.1 coordinate 131,191, forward strand.
CTGTGCGGCTGAAAGACGCGGTTCTGCTCGCTGTTGGAGAGGCGCGCATAGAGCGGCAAAATTTCCGTATGGCGCAGATCGCGTTTATTTAACGCATCTGCCGTATCGCGGATTTCGCGCTCGCCGCTCATAAAGATCAGAATGTCGCCGGCGCTTTCACGTCCCAGTTCATCCACGGCATCGAAAATCGCCTGGAGCTGGTCACGCTCGGTGTCATCCGCCTCTTCAACAATCGGGCGATAGCGCACTTCCACCGGATAGGTGCGCCCGGAGACTTCAATAATCGGCGCATTGTTAAAGTGGCGCGAGAAGCGCTCAGGATCGATGGTCGCCGAGGTGATGATGATTTTCAGATCCGGGCGGCGCGGCAGCAGCTCGCGCAGGTAACCGAGCAGAAAATCGATGTTGAGGCTGCGTTCGTGCGCCTCATCGATAATGATGGTGTCGTACTGCATCAGCAGCCGATCCTGCTGAATCTCTGCCAGCAGGATACCGTCCGTCATCAGCTTAACGAGGGTGTTGTCGCTGACATGATCGTTAAAGCGGACTTTATAGCCAACGCAGCCGCCCGGCTCGGTCTTCAGTTCTTCAGCAATACGGTTCGCCACGGTGCGCGCAGCAAGACGGCGCGGCTGAGTATGACCAATCAGCCCTTTGATTCCGCGCCCCAGCTCCATACAGATTTTCGGCAGCTGTGTGGTTTTACCGGAGCCGGTTTCACCGGCGACAATCACCACCTGGTTATCGCGTACCGCTTCGAGGATCGCCTGTTTCTTCTGGCTGACCGGCAGATTTTCCGGGTAGTCAATTACCGGGCGAGACGCTTCGCGCTGCGCCACTTTCGCCGCCGCCTGTGCTGCTTCTTCGGCGATCTGTTGTAACAAGGCCTGGTGAGATTCAGGATTTTTAACTTTCTTGCTGCCCTGCAGACGGCGGGCGAAGCGCTGTTTATCGCGCAGCATCAGCGTGTCGAGCTGCGCGTAGAGATCGTTAATAGTCAATTTTTGTTGTTCAGTCATAGATTTATCGGGCAGAGCACTGCCGGGAAACTGGATCAGTTTGCAATGTGCGTAGAATAGCACATCGCAACATCCCTTTTCTTGTTCAAGAAATTCGAACATGGGCTTCGATATATTGCGCTATTCATGATTGCGGATTGTGAATAGAGTGTGACGAATTCACGGGGGCAACCCAGCGTAAATACAACAAAGGAAACAACCCAATGGGTAAAGTATTAGTTCTTAAATCCAGCATTCTGGCAGGGTATTCTCAATCTTCGCAGCTCTCTGATTATTTCGTTGAACAGTGGCGCGCAAAGCACGCTGATGACGAGATCACCGTGCGCGATCTGGCTGCAAACCCGATTCCGGTGCTGGACGGTGAATTAGTTGGCGCGCTGCGCCCGAGCGATGCGCCGCTGACACCGCGTCAGCAGGAAGCGCTGTCACTCTCTGACGAGCTGATTGCTGAACTGCAGGCGCATGATGTGATTGTGATCAACGCGCCGATGTACAACTTCAACATCCCGACGCAGCTGAAAAACTACTTTGACCTGGTGGCGCGTGCGGGCGTGACGTTCCGTTACACCGAAAACGGTCCGGAAGGTCTGGTTATTGGCAAACGTGCGGTAATCGTCTCCAGCCGTGGCGGTATTCATAAAGATACCCCGTCTGACCTGGTTGCTCCGTACCTGACGCTGTTCCTCGGCTTTATCGGTATCACCGACGTCAACTTCGTCTTTGCTGAAGGCATCGCCTACGGTCCGGAAGTGGCGGCAAAAGCGCAGGAAGACGCGAAAGCGGCGATCGACAGCATCGTCGTCGCATAAGCGTTATACCTCTCTTCCCCCCGTGGAAGAGAGGTATTAAGCCTGTTTTAGCGCATTCACTTCGCGCATAAAGGTTCTGAAGTAGTAGTTAATCTTGCGTACCAACTCCTGCACCATAAACTCATTGAGCGGCATGCCCGGCGGATTAATGTGTGAGCTGTCAAAGTCGATCAGGCTAAAGCTGTCTGTTTGCGGATCGTAGAGAATATTGCCGAGATTAATGTCATTGTGATCGACCCCGGCGAGTTCAAGTTTTTTCGCTAGCTGCGTGGCTACATCTCCTTTTGCATATCTGGCGACAGCCCTTTCTGCAAGCCCGATATCCCCCTGCGCCAGAATGTCCGTCAGCGACGCTCCGCTGATTCTCCTGAGTTTTACTGAGACCGCTTTCTGCAGAGGATTGTCCGTCTTTCTCATCATCACATTTGCACTGCCTGCGCCGTAAAGACGATTAAACGCCGCCGCATTGTTCATTGCGCTACGCAAACGCCCTTTGCGATCGGGATCGACGATACCGCTGTAATCCTTCATCACGTACTCATCGTCATAGTGATAAACGCTGCCAATGGAACCCGTGGCGATCAGGTTTTCCGCTTTTCGATAGCGTTCATGTGCGTCAGATCCTGCTCCGCTCTTTGCCTGAGATGAATGACGTCTAAAGGGAGAGATAATTCTTTCAAATCCCCCGCGTAGCGCAGCGTGCTTTCTGACGGGCGCCTCCTCTTCCGGCTCTTGCCGAGCGGAAGGCATCGGCTGTGCGGGTTTTTTATAAGCGTACATGGGCATCATCTCCGGGTAAGAGCACCTTTTGATGATAGTGAAAAGCGCTATTCACCTGCGCGCTTTTCAGAGGTTTCACTGGCCCTGGTCGCCCGGTTTACGTAGCCACTTACCGTTAATGCCGCGCACATACTCACCCGGCTTTGCCCGCTCAACCAGCTTCTGCCCCGCCATATTGGCGACATCATCTACCGGAATATTGTTGCTATCCGCCAGCTGCTGATAGCTCTCGGTACGCGCTTTATTGATGCGTTCAACCAGCGCCAGCGTCTCGCGATCCTGACGCAGCGGTGCGATATAGCCGTTCAGCGTTTCGCCGACGCGGCCCTGGCTGCGCGCCTCATCCAGCGTGAGCGCCTGAGCGATGCCGCTGACCAGGCTTAGCGCGAGCAGTGCTCCTATGACTCGTTTTTTCATCATCGCCTCAGAAGAGATCGCTACGGGATTTCAACAGGCTCTCCACATCTTTATCGACCTTGATATGGATCTCATGCTCAATTTTGACGTTCATGTTGATGGTGATCGGCTCTTTTGGCGCCGCCACTTCAATTCGCGGCGTACAGCCAGCCAGCAGCGTTACCGCCAGCAGGCCTGGCACGATTTTCAGGGTTCTCATCTCTTTTCCTCGCACGACGTGCCCTTTTTGCAGCGCGTATCGGGCAGCGCCGCATGTTGCTCCAGCCATGACTGTAAGTTGTCAGCAAAACGCAGACTGCGCCATAGCGTGAACAGATTTTCCTGATGGGTGTAGTTGAGATTAACACGCCCGCTTTTCCCTTCGGCATAACTGGTGCCGGAAAGCTTCGCTCGCAGGGTTAACTGCCCCAGATTATCGACATCGATCTTCGTCCACGAGCGCGAAATTTCCATATAGCGCAGCCAGTTAATCGCCGCGCCCGCCGCCATATGGTCGTTGACGATGGCGTCCGCGGTGTTTTTATCAAGCCGCAGCGTCATCGGCCCCGGGTTATGCAGCCAGCCATCTTTGATGATCCAGCGTGGGTTATCGAGCCATAGCGGCAGCGCGCCGTCAACGGGGCCGGAGAGCGCGAACTGCTTCGGATTCACCGCGCTTATCACTTCACTCGCTTCAATATGCTTCAGGCGCAGCAGCGCCGCGTCGTGCTGCGGCAGGCGGAGCTGTTGCAGCGTCACTTTGCCACCCAGCACATCGACGCTGACATCGCTGAGGGTAAGCGGGTCCTGCTCGCTGTAGGGCCACGTCCCCTGTAAATCGGCGGTGATATTTTTTGCCGTCACCTGGTTGACCACTTCACCGATGCGCAGCGACACCGGGTGGCGCGTGCCGAGTTGCCAGCTGGCATCGCGGTAGCGGAACGGCAACACAAAGTCGACGCCGTGGATCTCGTTATCCGGCGTCCAGACGCTGCCATTTTTCAGCACGCCGTGGCCGCCTGCTTCAAACCCCTGATCGGCTGCGGCGGAAAAGGCAACCTGCGCGTAGAGCGAGCCATCAAGCAGATTCATTTTCCACTCCGGCGGCACAAGCGGCTGGAACACGGTCAGGGATTGCTGTGGCCACCACGCCTGGCCGCGCAGGCGCTCACCGTCCCAGCGACCATTCACCTGCACCGGGCCAATCGCTTCGGCGTTAAGCGCCCCTTTGAACTGGAACCGTGTCGGCTCTGTGCCATCAACGCTGAAATGCAGGGTTGAGGGCGGTAAAACGCTGCCGCTGCTGAAGGTCGTTTTGCCTGCATCCAGCGTCAGAGCGCCGGTAAAGCGCGGTTTAGCCGCATTACGCAGCCAGCGCACCGGTTTATCCAGCACCAGCCTCGGCTTACTCATCTGCATGGCACCATATTGCAGCTGATCGAAGCCGGTAGAGAGTTCCGTTAAGGTGATTGCCTCGTCGCGCCACTCTCCCCGCCCGGCAACATCCCAGCGGGCGTGCATCGGCGTGAAATGACCATCGCCCCAGTAACGCCAGCGCCACAATCCGTTATCCGGCAGGAAATCCTCCGCCCGGCCGTCAAGATGGAGGGTGAAGTCGCCGAGCGCATTCTCATGGGCGCGCAGAATGGCCTGCAACCGCCCGTCGATGCCGCGCTGCGTCAGGCTGACACCCGCCAGCGGCCAGCGCACCTCATCAATATTTAGCGAATCAATAATGCGCCCTCGTGAGCGCAGCAGCGCGCCGGGGCTGAAGGCCAGGTGCGGATCCTCAAGGCTACCGCTGAGGCGGCCGGGGAGCACGGCATAGAAGATCAAATCGCCCTGCTTCGCCTCACCGGTCAGCTGCAACGGCATATCGCTGTTGCCAGGGCTGAGGCGTCCCGGCCCGAAGTTGAGCACGGCGTTACCTTTGCCGGCATCGCCCTGGGTCAAGACATTTAACCGCCCGCTGATACGTGCATTTTCAAGACCGGCCTGCCAGTTATCGATGTTCACGCCGACGCGGCCGCTCAACGGAAAGCCCTGATAGGGCCAGTTCCAGCGCCCGTCGCTGATGGCAAAGCGCTCTTCGCTCATCTGCCAGGGGAGATCCAGCAATGGCTCCCCTTCGCCACGCGCCATCACAATCAGTTGCCCCTGGTTATCGCGCCAGTCGAGATCGACATCGAGGATGTGCGGCTGCTGCGGCAGCGTTAAGGTGCTCTCCATATGCCCGTTCACCGGGATGCCCGCCGGATCGTTGGGCAACGTAAATTCACCGCCAAGGGTAAGTGGCGGCTGATCGCTAAACAGCTTTAGCGCCATGCGATTGACGTTCAGCTTCTGGCCCTGCAGGCGCGCATTCAGTTCGACGCGTTCACCCTGATAAGTGAGCGCCTGAACCTGCGGCGTCAGCGCCAGCGAGAGTTTGCCCTGCCACGTTTTCCACGGCGACACCGTCAGGCGATCGACGGTTACCCAGCTGTAAGGCAGCAGCGACTGCCACTGCGCCAGCGAACGCGGCGCGCTACTCTCTTCCTCGTTTTTGGCGAGTCTATTCAGGCAGTCGGTGTTAATCACCAGCGTATCGATATGCAACTGCCAGCGGCTGGGATGGGTCAGCCGGGCATTGCGGAGCTCGCCGAGGGTACACTCACCGGCGATGTAGCGTAAATCGGGGATATGCAGGGAGCGGAAGGTGATGCGCGGGCTGTCGCTCATGGCGATGCGCGTGTCGGCGGGCAACCAGATGCCGACCAGCGTCGGCACCCACTGCGCCAGCGTCAGCAGCAGCGTGAGCGGCAGCAGTATAAACAGTAGTGCCAGTGCGATGGCGGCCTTGTATTTACCCTTCATGGGCGGCTAATATCCTGATTTTGCATCTAATTGAGGCGAAACTGGCGTCTATTGTGCCACGTCGCGGCGCGATATTGAACGCACACGCCTCGTTAATCATAGACTGGCCGCTGCGTTTACCCCTAATGAGCGTTCAAGCGATGAGCCACCGATCTCTCTTCCCGGGATAGACATATACTCAATCTGGAAGCATTCACCTCGCCTCTGTCTCTAAACAATATTTGAGCATTTACTTAATAATTTTAAAACGTGATAATAGAGGCAGAAAATCATTGGAGAAAAGTCTTATGAAAATCGCGATATACAGCACAAAACAATACGATAAAAAGTATTTGCAGCAGGTAAACGAGCGCTATGGCTACGATCTTGAATTTTTCGACTTTCTCTTAACGGAAAAGACCGCCAAAACCGCCAATGGCTGCGAAGGTGTCTGTATTTTCGTCAATGATGACGGCAGCCGCCCGGTGCTGGAAGAGCTGAAGAAGCTCGGCGTGAAGTTTATTGCCCTGCGTTGCGCAGGCTTTAACAACGTCGATCTGGACGCGGCAAAAGAGCTGGGGCTGAGTGTCGTGCGCGTACCGGCCTACTCGCCGGAAGCGGTGGCTGAGCATGCTATCGGCATGATGATGACCCTCAACCGTCGCATCCACCGCGCCTATCAACGCACCCGCGATGCCAACTTCTCCCTTGAGGGCCTGACCGGTTTCACGATGTATGGTAAAACGGCGGGCGTGATCGGCACCGGGAAAATCGGCGTTGCCGCGCTGCGTATTCTGAAAGGTTTCGGTATGCGTCTGCTGGCGTTTGATCCCTACCCGAGCGCAGCGGCGCTGGATATGGGCGTCGAGTATGTTGACCTGCAAACGCTCTTTTCGCAGTCAGACGTCATCTCCCTGCACTGCCCGCTGACGCCGGAGAACTTCCACCTGCTCAACCAGACCGCGTTTGAGCAGATGAAAAACGGCGTGATGATCATTAACACCAGCCGCGGCGGACTGGTGGATTCCCAGGCCGCGATAGAAGCATTAAAGACGCAGAAGATTGGCGCGCTGGGAATGGACGTGTATGAGAATGAGCGCGATCTCTTCTTTGAGGATAAATCCAACGATGTGATTCAGGATGATGTGTTCCGCCGCTTGTCCGCCTGCCACAACGTGCTCTTTACCGGCCATCAGGCCTTTTTGACCGCCGAAGCGTTGACCAGTATTTCGGAAACGACGCTGGAAAACTTGCGTCAGTTGCATGAGGGCGAAAGCTGCCCGAACGCGCTGACCTGAGACCCGCTCCCCATTGCCGGGGAGAGTTTTAAGAGTAACCCCGGTGACACGGCTGTTCGACCGGGTACAATTCCCACCGTTTTGATGGAACGAACCCAGAGGAAAAGATGAAAAAATTGATCGCTTTGGTCGCGTTGAGCGCAGTGCTTGCTGGCTGCGTCAGTTCCCGCGCCGTACAGCTGAAACCAGAACAACTGGAAAATCAGCGCTTTGTATTGACTACATTTAATGGCAAAAGTATTGCGCCAGATGAGCCGAAACCCGAGATCCGCTTTGATAAAGATCTGCGCGTATCCGGCAAAATGTGTAACGGTTTTACCGGTCAGGGCAAACTCTCTGAAGGTGCCTTAACCGTGAAACATCTGGCGATGACGATGATGATGTGCCCGGACGCGCAGCGTAACGAACTGGACCACACCATTAATGCGATGCTCGCCGAAGGTGCGCAGGTTGATCTGACGGGGAATCAGCTGACGCTGACCACTGCGACGCAGACCCTGATTTACACCCGCGCCGCGAACGCTCAGTAACTTCCGCAACTGCCGGTGGCAAGCGACTGCTCGCTGCAGCGTTTGCCATTTGGCAGTGCACACATCCCTGTCATTGACCCATCAAGCTGGCGTGCGACGGACATTGAGCCGCCGATCATCGCACAGTTGGCCTGCCCACTATTAGACATCGCCGCTTTTAACCCTGGCGCAACGTGCGCGGCGGTTGCCTGCTGTACAGGTTCACTGCTGCAGGCTGACAATAACAGTGCGGCACACCCAATCCATAATGCTGAACGCATCTCTTCCTCTCCCCCATCAAAAAAGCGAAACCCAAGCATCATAGGCAGCCCGGCGCAATACGTCGAGGGCTGAAACTCATCTTTGTGGCGCGGTGAAACACTTTTTTGCGATTTTTCCTGCTTGATGCGCAACGCAACCGCTCAATTCATTGACTCACGTTATGAGTCAGGACACAAAAGCGAAAATTGTTCAGCGGGGCGTTTGCTAAGATCAAAGCACAACTACAGGACTCGTCGCCGTAAAACGCGTCCCTTCTCTTGAGCAATGTAAGGGTGCCTTATGATCACAATTGACGGTAATGGCGCAGTCGCATCCGTTGCGTACCGCACCAGTGAAGTTATCGCCATCTACCCGATTACCCCCAGTTCAACGATGGCTGAACAGGCAGATGCCTGGGCTGGCAACGGCCTGAAAAATATCTGGGGCGACACGCCGCGCGTGGTAGAGATGCAGTCAGAAGCGGGGGCGATTGCCGCCGTGCACGGGGCATTGCAGACCGGGGCGCTCTCAACGTCGTTTACCTCATCGCAGGGTTTACTGCTGATGATCCCGACCCTCTACAAGCTGGCCGGGCAGTTAACTCCCTTTGTGCTGCACGTTGCCGCGCGAACCGTCGCGACCCATGCGCTGTCGATTTTTGGCGACCACTCCGATGTGATGGCGGTGCGTCAGACCGGCTGCGCCCTGCTCTGCGCCAGCAGCGTGCAGGAAGCCCAGGATTTTGCCCTCATCTCCCATATCGCGACGCTGAAAAGCCGCGTGCCATTTATTCACTTCTTTGATGGTTTTCGCACCTCGCACGAGATTAACAAGATCGTGCCGCTCCCGGACGACACCCTGCGCGCGCTGATGCCCGAGCAGGAGATTGACCAGCATCGTGCGCGAGCGCTCAACCCGGAACACCCGGTTATCCGCGGTACCTCGGCGAACCCGGACACCTATTTCCAGTCCCGCGAAGCGACAAACCCTTGGTACAACGCCGTTTACGACCACGTTGAGCAGGCGATGGATGATTTTGCCGCCGCCACGGGTCGCCACTACAAACCGTTTGAGTATTATGGTCACCCGCAGGCGGAGCGCGTAATCGTACTGATGGGCTCGGCGATTGGCACCTGCGAAGAGGTGATTGATGAGCTGCTGACGCGCGGAGATAAAGTCGGCGTGCTGAAAGTGCGGCTCTATCGCCCCTTCAGCGCCGCGCACCTGCTGGCGGTGCTGCCGCAAAGCGTGCGCAACGTGGCGGTGCTGGATCGCACCAAAGAGCCGGGCGCGCAGGCGGAGCCGCTCTATCTCGATGTGATGACCGCGCTGGCGGAAGCCTTTAATTGCGGTGAGCGCGAAACGTTGCCGCGCGTGATTGGCGGCCGCTATGGGTTGTCGTCGAAAGAGTTCGGCCCGGAGTGTGTCTTAGCCGTTTTCAATGAGTTGCGTGCCGAGAAGCCGAAGCCGCGTTTCACCGTTGGCATTTATGATGATGTTACTCACCTCTCCCTGCCGCTGCCGGAGAACACCCTGCCGACGCACGCCAAACTGGAAGCGCTCTTCTATGGGCTTGGCAGCGATGGCAGCGTCTCGGCGACCAAGAACAATATCAAGATCATTGGTAACGCGACGCCGTGGTACGCGCAGGGCTACTTTGTCTATGACTCCAAAAAAGCGGGCGGGCTGACGGTTTCCCATCTCCGCGTCAGCGAAAGGCCGATCAACTCGGCCTATCTGGTGTCGCAGGCCGATTTCGTTGGCTGTCACCAGTTGCAATTTATCGACAAATACCAGATGGCAGAGCGCCTGAAACCGGGCGGTATTTTCCTGCTCAACACGCCTTACAGCGCAGATGAGGTATGGTTGCGCCTGCCGCAGGAAGTGCAGGCGGTGCTCAGGCAGAAAAACGCCCGTTTTTATGTCGTTAACGCGGCGAAAATTGCCCGCGAATGCGGGCTGGGCGCGCGCATCAACACTGTAATGCAGATGGCCTTTTTCCACCTCACCGCCATCCTGCCGGGCGACAGCGCGTTAACGGCGTTGCAGGGCGCGATTGCGAAAAGCTACAGCAGCAAAGGCCAGGAGCTGGTAGAGCGCAACTGGCAGGCACTGGCGCTGGCGCGCGACTCGCTGGCTGAAGTGCCGCTACAGGAAGTGGACAGCCAAAGCGCGCATCGCCCGCCGGTGGTCTCAGACAGCGCGCCGGACTTTGTTAAAACGGTGACGGCGGCGATGCTGACCGGGCTTGGCGACGCCCTGCCCGTCTCTGCGCTGCCGCCGGATGGCACCTGGCCGGTGGGCACCACGCGCTGGGAGAAGCGCAATATTGCCGAAGCGATCCCCATCTGGAAAGAGGAGCTGTGCACCCAGTGTAACCACTGCGTGGCTGCCTGCCCGCATTCGGCGATTCGTGCCAAAGTGGTGCCGCCACAGGCGATGGAGGATGCGCCGGCAAGCCTGCATTCGCTGGATGTGAAAGCGCGCGATATGCGCGGCCAGAAATATGTTTTGCAAGTGGCACCGGAAGATTGCACCGGCTGTAACCTCTGCGTTGAGGTCTGCCCGGCGAAAGATCGCCAGAACCCGGAGATCAAGGCGATCAATATGATGTCGCGCCTTGAGCATGTCGAAGAGGAGAAAGCGAATTATGACTTCTTCCTCGACCTGCCGGAGATTGACCGCAGCCAGCTGGAGCGCATTGATATTCGTACCTCGCAGCTTATTTCGCCGCTGTTTGAGTACTCGGGTGCCTGCTCCGGCTGTGGCGAAACGCCCTATATCAAGCTGCTGACCCAGCTCTATGGCGACCGCATGATGATTGCTAACGCCACTGGCTGCTCCTCGATTTATGGCGGCAACCTGCCCTCAACGCCCTACACCACCGATGCCAACGGGCGCGGGCCGGCGTGGGCCAACTCGCTGTTTGAAGATAACGCCGAGTTCGGGCTTGGCTTCCGCCTGAGCGTTGACCAGCATCGCCAGCGCGTTATGCGCCTGGTAGAGCAGTTTGCTGACGCGCTGCCCGCCGACCTGCTTGCGGCTCTGCGTGCCGATGCCACGCCAGAGCTGCGCCGCGATCAGGTAGCGGCCCTGCGCAGCGCCCTTGCCGATGTGGAAGGCGCGCAGCAACTGCTGACCGATGCCGATGCGCTGGTCGAGAAGTCGATTTGGCTGATTGGCGGCGATGGCTGGGCCTACGATATTGGCTTTGGCGGCCTCGATCATGTGATGAGCCTGACCGAGAACGTCAATATCCTGGTGCTTGATACCCAGTGTTACTCCAACACCGGCGGACAAGCCTCGAAGGCGACGCCGCTCGGTGCGGTCACCAAGTTTGGCGAGCACGGTAAGCGCAAAGCGCGCAAAGATCTCGGCGTCAGCATGATGATGTATGGTCATGTCTACGTTGCGCAGATCTCCCTCGGCGCACAGCTTAACCAGACGGTGAAAGCGATTCAGGAAGCGGAGGCTTACCCCGGCCCGTCGCTGATTATCGCCTACAGCCCCTGCGAAGAGCATGGCTACGATCTGGCGCTGAGCCACGATCAGATGCGCCAGCTGACCGCCACCGGCTTCTGGCCGCTCTATCGCTACGATCCGCGTCGCGAAGCGGAAGGCAAAATCCCACTGGCGCTCGACTCCCGTCCACCGTCGGATGCGCTGGCAGAAACGTTGCTTAATGAGCAGCGCTTTAAACGCCTGAATGCGCAGCAGCCGGAGGTGGCTGAGCAGTTGTGGAAAGATGCAGCGGCAGATCTGCAAAAACGCTACGACTTCCTCGCGCAACTGGCCGGGAAAGCGGAAAAAAGCGCGGCTGAATAACGCGCAAAGCAAATAAAAGCCGCCGGTTGTCCCCCGGCGGCTTTTTTATGTCACTGTTTTGCATGACAACGGGCGGCAAGCTGGCTAATAATCACCACTCAACCCGGCGGCAAGGACATCTTCATGCGTCATCACCCTGTTACATCATCACGAATTGCCTCTGTGGGGTATGACCCGCAAAGCCGCACGCTGGAGATCCGCTTTCACGATAAGCGCACCTATCAATATCACGAGGTGCCCGAGCGCATTTTTACCCTTTTTCTTACCGTCGTGTCGAAAGGCCGCTTTTATGATGGCGTGGTGAAAGGCAAATATAAGGAAAAGCGCATCGCCTGAGCCACCCTTGCCAAGTGATAAATACCTGCCACAGGCGTAAATCATTGGTACAATCCCGCCCTAATCGCGTATCTCTGCCCGTGGTTTACCGACCGCTGGCGCAAAAAAACCGAATTGAGCCTTTTTCATGTCGCAAAATCAAGAAATTAGCAAAAAAGAACAGTACAACCTCAACAAGTTGCAGAAGCGTCTGCGCCGTAACGTCGGCGAGGCGATTGCCGACTTCAATATGATTGAAGAAGGCGACCGGATTATGGTTTGCCTCTCCGGCGGCAAAGATAGCTACACCATGCTGGAGATCTTGCGCAACCTGCAGCAGAGTGCGCCGGTCAACTTCTCGCTGATTGCGGTCAACCTCGATCAGAAACAGCCCGGTTTCCCGGAGCATATTCTGCCTGAGTACCTTGAAGCGCAGGGCGTGGAGTACAAAATCGTCGAAGAGAACACCTACGGCATCGTGAAAGAGAAGATCCCGGAAGGCAAAACCACCTGCTCGCTCTGCTCACGCCTGCGCCGCGGCATTCTCTACCGCACCGCCACCGAACTGGGCGCGACGAAAATTGCTCTCGGCCACCATCGCGACGATATTCTGCAAACGCTGTTCCTAAATATGTTCTACGGCGGCAAGATGAAAGGCATGCCGCCGAAGCTGATGAGCGATGACGGCAAGCACATTGTTATCCGCCCGCTGGCCTACTGCCGCGAGAAAGATATCGAGCGCTTCTCCGAAGCCAAAGGCTTCCCGATTATTCCGTGCAACCTCTGCGGTTCGCAGCCGAACCTGCAGCGCCAGGTGATTGCCGATATGCTGCGCGACTGGGATAAACGCTACCCGGGCCGTATCGAAACCATGTTCAGCGCGATGCAGAATGTGGTGCCATCACACCTGAGCGATATCAACCTGTTCGATTTCAAAGGGATCAAACATGGTTCGGAAGTGGTCAACGGCGGCGACCTGGCATTCGATCGCGAAGAGATCCCGACGCAGCCAGTTGGCTGGCAGCCGGAAGAGGATGATGCCCAGCTCGATGCGCTACGGCTGAATGTGATTGAAGTGAAGTAAAAAAAAGCCTCTCAGGTCACTCACTGAGAGGCTTTTTTAATGGCGCTGGCATTATTTCAGCAATCGCACACGGCAGGCTTTGCCTTTGATTTTGCCGTTTTGTAGCTGTTTCCACGCCTGGCGCGCCACGCTCTGTCGCACTGCGACATAAACATGCGCCGGATGGACGGTGATCTTGCCGATATCGGCCCCGTCCAGCCCCATCTCACCCGTTAACGCCCCCAGCACATCGCCCGGACGCATTTTGGCTTTCTTACCGCCATCAATGCATAGCGTGGTCATCTCTGCCGCCAGCGGCGCGATGGCGACATTGGCTGGCGCAGAAAGCCAGTTCAGCTTCAGGTGCAGCATCTCCGAGAGAATATTTGCCCGCTGCGCCTCTTCCGGTGCGCAGAGGCTAATCGCCAGCCCCTGATTCCCGGCGCGCGCGGTGCGCCCGATACGGTGAACGTGCACTTCCGGATCCCATGCCAGCTCATAGTTAACGACCAGCTCAAGGGATTTGATATCCAGACCGCGCGCGGCGACATCGGTCGCTACCAGTACACGGGCACTGCCGTTAGCAAAACGCACCAGCGTCTGGTCGCGGTCGCGCTGCTCCAGATCGCCATGCAGCGCCAGCGCGTCCTGGCCTGCGGCGTTCAGCGCATCGCACACTTCCTGGCAATCTTTTTTGGTGTTACAGAAGACCACACAGGAGGCCGGGCGGTGGACGCTCAGCAGTTTTTGCAACAGCGGGATTTTGCCGTGACGGGAGACTTCAAAAAATTGCTGCTCGATAGCGGGCAGATCGTCAACGGTATCGATCTCTACTGTTTCCGGGTTGCGCTGCACGCGCCCGCTGATAGCCGCGATGGCCTCCGGCCAGGTGGCGGAAAAGAGCAAGGTCTGGCGCTGTGCTGGGGCAAAGCGAATTACCTCATCAATGGCGTCGCTAAAGCCCATATCGAGCATGCGATCGGCTTCATCCATCACCAGCGTTTGCAGGTTCTCCAGCGAGATCGTGCTTTTTTGCAGATGATCCAGCAGGCGGCCCGGCGTGGCGACAATGATATGCGGTGCATGCTGCAACGAATCGCGCTGCGCGCCAAACGGCTGGCCGCCGCAGATCGTCAAAATTTTGGTATTCGGCATTGAGCGCGCCAGACGGCGCAGTTCACTGGCAACCTGATCCGCCAGTTCGCGCGTCGGGCATAAGATCAGCGACTGGGTCTGAAAACGGCTGCTATCGATATGCTGTAACACGCCAAGACCAAACGCCGCTGTTTTACCGCTGCCGGTTTTTGCCTGCACGCGGACATCTTTTCCGGCCAGAATCAGGGGAAGCGCAGCAGCCTGCACGGGGGTCATGGTGAGGTAGCCCAGTTCGTTAAGGTTATCGATCTGGGCGGCGGGCAGCATATTCAGTGTTGAAAAAGCGGTCAAAATAGAGTCTCGCGATAAAAGGCTTCGGTTCAGCAGGCGCGTATCCTCTCAGATCTGCCCCCTTAACGCGACAATTTAATCGGCTCTTCATCCGGCGGCGGATCCGGCAACGGCTGCGGTTTTGGGATCGGGTCCGGGATTGGCACCGGGTCATTCGGCACGGGGTCGGGCGGCAGTGAATAGAGCGCGTTGCGTAACGTCAGAGTAGCCATGGTGATCTCCACTTCAGCATTGTCGTTACTTTAAAGGTAGAAGCTCATGGCGCAGAGGCAAAAAAAAGCCGACTGATTAAGTCGGCATCGTACGAATCAATTGTGCTATGCAGTAATTCAAAAAAAGGAAGTAAGACAATATGGAGCGCAACGCCCATCGCTTGACGTTGCATTCACCTGCGACGTGAATATTGCCCTGAATAGGCGCGGCGTTTATTGACCTCGCTCAACTTAAGTGGCGTTTTAATGTTCAATTAATGTTAAAAAAGTTAAATTTTACAGCCATTTACTACGATGCAGCCACCAGGTGACACCACCGATCAGCAGCGCTAACGCGGCGCAGAAGATGGCGAAACCTAAGTGCCAGCCGCCGCCGGGAATGCCGCCAAGGTTGACGCCAAACAGCCCGGTTAAAAAGGTGCTGGGGAGAAAAACCATCGCCATCAGCGACATGGTATAGGAGCGCCGCGCAAGTGACTCCTGCATCACCTGGGTGATCTCGTCGGTCATCACGGCGGTACGCGCAATGCAGGCATCAATCTCATCCAGCCCGCGTCCGAGGCGGTCGGCGATATCCTGCATGCGGCGGCGCTGATCGTCGCTCATCCACGGCAAACGTTCGCTGGCCAGCCGCGCAAAGACATCGCGCTGCGGTGCCATATAGCGACGCATCACAATTAACTGCTTGCGCAGCAGTGCCAGAATGCCGCGCGGCGGAACCTGCTGGTCGAGCAGGTCATCTTCGAGATCGATAATCCGGTCGTGAAGTGATTCGATAAACTCGCTGGCGTGGTCGGTGAGCGAATCGCAGACATCCACCAGCCAACCGCCGCAATCCGTTGGCCCGCTGCCCTCTTCCAGTTCGCTGACGACATCATCCAGCGCCAGCACTTTTCGCTGTCGCGTCGAGACGATCATCCGCTCGTCCATATAAACGCGTACGGCAACCAGCTGATCGGGGCGTTCGTCGGTGCTGCCATTAATGCAGCGCAGCGTAATCAGCGTCCCTTCGCCCATGCGGCTCACTCTCGGCCGTAAACTCTCGCCCGCCAGCGCGTTACGCACGCTGTTCGGTAAGACGGGCGTCGTTTCCAGCCACTGCGCGCTCTCCTGGTTGGTGTAATTCAGGTGCACCCAGCAGGGTGTCTGAGCGGTGATCTCATCATCCGCTGCCAGCGGTTTGACGCCGCCTTTGCCGTCCAGCTGCCACGCGTAAACTGCGTCCGGTACCTGCAGGTCGGCTCCTTTGATGGCTTCCACTGCGCCTCCACATTCAGTCTTCGTTGATGACAGTCTAGCCATGCGTCAACGTTAAGCAATCATGGCGCTGAATTTGCTAACAAATTACGACGGATTGCCATAAAAAAAGCCCGCATTGCGGGCTTTTTATCCACTAAACGCCATTAAAACGAGTGCCAGTAGTTCTCCTGACCGCCACCGACCGCTGCTGAAAGCGGCACCCGCTGTTTCTCTGGCTGCGCATCGCGCTGACGCGCAGGCGCTGGTTTTTCATCAGCCAGGCTAAATTTACTGGTGCGCTGCTGTAACTCTTCAACGCGATGTTTCAGTAGATCCGACGAGCCGGCAAGTTCATCAACCACCGATACGTTGCTTTGCGTAACCTGCTCCAGCTCAGCCAGCGCAAGGGTGATTTGCGCAATGCCCTTCTCCTGCTGCAGCGTGGAGACGGCAATCTCATCCATCAATTTACTGACAATGCTGGCACCGGAGACAATCTCCTGCATGTTCTGCCCGGCTTCGTTCACCACCGTCGCGCCCTGAGTAACGTTATCGGTCGTGACGGCAATCAGCGATTTAATGTTCTTCGCCGCCTCGGCGCTACGGTGCGCAAGGCTGCGCACTTCACCCGCCACCACCGAGAAACCTTTGCCGTGATCGCCGGCGCGCGCCGCTTCCACCGCGGCGTTCAGCGCCAGAATATTGGTCTGGAAAGCGATGCCATCAATAATGGAGATAATTTCGCGCATCTGCTCCGCGCAATCGGTAATGGATTGCATATTCTTCGCTACCTGCCCCATCAACTGGCCGCCGCGTTCAGCGCAGGAAGAGGCATCATTAGCGCGGGTGCTGGCAAGCCGCGTGTTATCGGCATTGTTTTTGGTACTGGAGGCCATCTCCTCCATGCTGGAGGCGGTCTGCACCAGTGCTGCGGATTGCTCTTCCGTTTTCACCGACAGATCGGCACTGCGTGAAGCGAGCTGGGCGGAAAGCCCGAGCGCATTATCGGAGGAGAGGCGTATCTCTTTGACCAGCACGGCAATACTGGCGGATAAGCTATTGATACCGGGAATTAAACGGCCGGCACAGTTATTACCAAACTCCGGAATAACAATCGACAGGTTACCTGCCGTCACCGCCTCAATACTTCTCTTCACCGTATTAATTGGCGTTACCAGATACTGCGTTAAATATATCCATATTAAGGCCAGCGAAATAATCGAGACGATACTTACCGCAGCAATTAATGGGATATTTTTTGAGAGCACAATTACTATCGCATCAACGATAACAAAAGAGACCAGAAGGTAAAAAAATATAAAGGTACGGACACTAAGATTTCTTAACATAATGAGACTCGCCAGAACACCGGAGAACGGTAGCCTCGTTATAACACTCGCAATCCGCTTTGACACGGCTAATTTAGCGCAATGCGAGGTTTGCCTTAAAGTGCCTTAGATTTTACTTAAGTGATATTAAATAACCTAACAGCAGCCAGGCAAGTAGCACAAAAGACCATAAATGGCGCAAAAACAGATCGCGGGCATAACAATATATCATATAAAAAGAGTTTAATTAGCGAGATAATTTTGGCGCGCTACATATTTAATTTAGCCAGAATAAAGCCTGTTTAAATAATTAAAGATTTGATTCTTAATGCCGATAATAATATGTTAAATCCAGCCTTGTATTTATTTAATAGCGAAATCAAACAGGCGCTGCTGCTTGTTTACAAGCCAGCATAACGCCTCTTTCGTTTTTAACGTGGTGCGACAATCAGTGGATGCCAAGCCGCCAGGCAAAGTCGATCTCCTCTTTCAGTTCGCTGTGGGAGAGCGTAAGCAGATCTTCAAACTCAAGTTTCAGCAGGTTCAGTCTCTTCAGGTATTCAGCCGGGGTGAGCGCGCTTTTGTCGCGACGCAGGTATTCGATGGCCAGTTCGGTAGGGTTGAGTGGGTTCGACATAACATCCTCTTGGTTGGTTAAAACATCAGCACTATAGCACAATTAGCTGCCTGTTTTTTGACCAAAGTCGGAAAAATCTGCCGGAAACGCCCGTTATACGCGGCCTGCGGGAAAAATGTAAAAAGGGGTTGCATGTTCAAATGATAAAGATTATCTTTCTCATTACTGAATAGTTGAGTAACCCACTCAACTATTCAGT
This sequence comes from Kosakonia sp. S42, assembly GCF_016624785.1. Taxonomy (NCBI): domain Bacteria; kingdom Pseudomonadati; phylum Pseudomonadota; class Gammaproteobacteria; order Enterobacterales; family Enterobacteriaceae; genus Kosakonia; species Kosakonia sp. S42. The sequence continues at coordinate 149,362 of NZ_JACVTW010000006.1, forward strand.
ACGACATTGCTCACATTGCTTCCAGTATTTTTTGCCCGCTCTCTGTAGCGGGCTTTTTTTTGTCCTTTGCTCATCTGCGGCTGCGTCTCCTTTTTTCCTCCATTGTGCCTCCACAATGCTTAACTAAAATTTTCGGCATACCTGCCCAGACAGGAAATATTCAGTAATCAACGACTTTCCCCCTTACCTCCCGTGATGTAAGGGGGATTTTTTTATCAGTGCTTAATGATGTAAAGCGTACGGCTATAGGCCACATCTTCCGGGTTGGTGATCGGGTAGCCCTTCAGCCACGGCTTGATCAACCGCGCGTTGGTGTACTGGTAAATAGGCGCAATCGGCGCTTTACTGGAAATAATCTGCTCTGCTTCGTTGTAATCTGCATTGCGGGCTTCCGCTGAATTTTCCTGTGTTGCCTGATTGAACGCTTTGTCATAAGCCGCGTCGCTAAAACGCGGGATATTGCTGCTGCTGTTGGAGGTCAGCACGGAGAGAAAGGTCGATGGCTCGTTGTAATCCCCGACCCACGAGGCGCGGATAACATCGAAATTGCCGCTGTTACGGCTGTCGATATAGGTTTTCCACTCCTGATTTTGCAGCTTCACCTCCGCGCCGAGATTTTTCTTCCACATCGACGCCACCGCAATGGCAATCTTTTGATGGTTCTCAGAGGAGTTATAAAGCAGCGTCAGCTTCAGTGGCCGCTGCGGACCGTAACCCGCCGCTTGCAACAGGGTTTTCGCCTGCGCGTTCAACTCTGGCTGGCTCATCTGTTCAAACGGCGACGGCTTCGGCGTAAACCCGGCGGTGACATCCGGAGTAAAGCGCCACGCTGGTTTCTCGCCGCTACCCAACACTTTCTCGGCAATCACGCGGCGATCGATGGTTAAGCTCAACGCCAGGCGCACGCGCGCATCTGCCGTTGGCCCCTTCTGAGTATTGAACGCGTAGTAATAGGTGCCCAGCTGCGGCGGTGTATAGACCTGGCCCGGGATCTCTTTTTGCAGCTTCTGGTAGAGGTTTTTCGGGAAGGATTCGGTGATATCAACGCCATTCGCCAGGTAGCGTTTGGTGGCGGCAGACTCCTGATTGATCGGCACAAAGGTCACCTTATTGATCACCGTTTTGCCATCGTCCCAGTACTGTTTATTGCGCGCCAGCTCCAGCTTTTCATTCACCACGCGGTCAGTCAGCACAAAAGCGCCGTTACCGACCAGATTGCCGGGACGCGTCCACTCTGCGCCGCTCTCGACGTTCTTCTTTTGCACCGGATAGAGGGCGAAACTGGCCGCAAGGTTCGGGAACCACGGCAGCGGTTTATCAAGCTGCACGCGCAGCGTTTTCGCATCCACCGCGCTGACGCCCAGTTTGTCGACTGCCATTTTGCCATCGGTGATCGCTTTCGCATTGCTGATGCCTGCTAAGGCTGCGAACCCGGCAAAAGGCGATGTGGTTTGCGGGTTAACCAGCCGCTGCCAGCTGTAGACAAAATCCTGCGCCGTGACCGGCGTGCCGTCGGACCAGCGGGCATCATCACGCAGCGTAAAGGTCCAGATGCGGTTATCGCTGCTCTGCCAGCTTTTCGCCACACCGGGAATGACTTCACCCTTCTCATTCTGATTGACCAGGCCTTCAAACAGATCGCGGATCACCTGAATTTCCGGCAGGCCAACCGCCTTTGCCGGATCGAGCGTTGCCGGCTCATCTTTGAGGTGGCGCACCACGTCTTGTTTTTCCGCAAGCGGGGTTCCCGGCGGCACATCCGCTGCAAACACGCTGACAGATAAGCCGCACAGCGCCAGCGCGCAGCAGAGTTTTGAAAATCGGTATGTCATGAAAGCCCCTTGTGATGTGCCACATCCCGCAAAAAAGATGCGGTAATTATTTGTTTTAGCTCTAAGGAATGCAAATTCATACATCAGGAAAATGATTTGCGTCGCACCGCTTTATATCCAACACTTGGTTTATTCAACGCAGAAACAGGTAAACCTATGCCAGCGACACGTCCGCGCTCTTTACGGGGAAACTTTGCCGACAGCCGTCAGCAGTATGGCGAGTCCCTACTCGGTGCCCCGCTTTTCTGGTTTCCGGCACCGCTGGCAACGGCAAAAAGCGGGCTGATTATTGCCGGTACGCACGGGGACGAAAATGCCGCCATGGTCGCCCTCTCCTGCGCCATGCGCACGCTCAGGAGCGATTTGCGCCATCATCACGTGGTGCTGGCGGTGAACCCCGATGGCTGTCAGCTCGGTTTACGCGCCAACGCCAACGGCGTCGATCTCAACCGTAACTTTCCGGCGGCAAACTGGAAGGCGGGCGACACCGTCTATCGCTGGAACAGCGCGGCGCCCGAGCGGGATGTGGTGTTGCAAACGGGTGCGGCTCCGGGTTCCGAGCCGGAAACCCGCGCGCTCTGCCAGTTAATTCATCGCCTGCATCCGGCGTGGGTGGTGACCTTTCACGATCCGCTGGCCTGCGTGGAAGATCCGCGCGAAAGCCCGCTTGGCGAGTGGCTGGCGCAGGCCTTTTCGCTGCCCTTAGTCAAAAGCGTCGGGTATGAGACGCCCGGCTCCTTCGGCAGCTGGTGTGCGGAGATCAACCTGCCCTGCATTACCATGGAGCTGCCGCCAGTCTCTGCCGATGCCGCCAGCGAAGATTATCTCGCGGCAATGACCTCGCTGCTTTGCTGGGATGCCGAAAGGTGAAGCTCACCGGTGGAGAAGCGCAGCGACGGCTCGACATCCACCGCCAGCCAGGTAGGGCCATCAAGATCGGCGAAGCGCACACCACTAATCAGCGGTAGCGCCGCTGCTATGGCGCGTGAGGTGCAGATCATGCAGCCGAGCATCAATCCGAAGCCGCGCTCAGCGGCTTCATGGGCCAGCGCCAGCGCTTCGGTCAGCCCGCCGGTTTTATCCAGCTTAATGTTGACCATCTCATAGCGCCCTTGCAGCGCATCAAGGCTTTCACGCGTGTGGCAGCTCTCATCTGCGCAGATCGGTAGCGGGTGGATAAAGTTGATCAGCGCCGCGTCTTCGCCAGCAGGCAGTGGCTGCTCAAGCATCGCCACACCTAAATCAGCCAGCAGCTGGCAGCGTGCTGCCAGCCCTTCGCTGTGCCACGACTCGTTAGCATCGACAATCAGCGTTGCCTCTGGCGCGGCGGCGCGGATGGCGACCAGCCGCTCGCTAATAAGATGATCATCCAGTTTAATCTTCAGCAGCCGGGCGCCGGTTTCGCTCAGTGCCGCCGCGCTGGCGGCCATCTGTTCTGGTGTGCCAATCACCACCGTTTGCGCGGTAATGACGGTTTCCGGCAGGGTTACGCCGGTATAGTGCGCCAGTGAACGCCCCGCTTTGCGCGCCGCCAGATCCCACAGGGCGCAATCGACGGCATTGCGCGCCGCGCCGGGCGGCAACAGGGTTTGCAGCGCTTCACGGCTGAGGCGGTTTTGCAGCTGCGGCACAATGGTCATGATTTGTGCCATCACTGAGGCCTCGCTCTCGCCGTAGCGCGCGTAAGGGGTACATTCGCCAACCGCTTTGATCCCGTCCTCTTCCAGTTCGACCACCACCACTTTCGCTTCACTGCGCGCGCCGCGCGAAATCACAAACGGCGAATGCAGCGGCCAGTTTTCCTCATAAACGTTCACATTTCTCATACATGCTCCTTTGACGGAATGTAAACCAGTATAGATACGAAAATTGGTTTGCCGTGGTCTCGGACGATGGCATAAACTAGCGCCGACGTTAACTATATGTAAACAGGAAGCTATTATGTCGCAACTCGTTCATTTTCAGGGCAACCCGGTTCCCGTTGCTGGCGCTATTCCGCAGGTTGGCGCAAAAGCGCAGCCGTTCACGCTTGTCGCTAAAGATCTTTCCGATGTTGCGCTGAGCCAGTTCGCCGGTAAGCGCAAAGTGCTGAACATTTTCCCGAGCATCGATACCGGTGTTTGCGCCGCTTCCGTGCGCAAATTCAATCAGCTGGCGACAGAGGTGAACAACACCGTTGTACTGTGCATCTCTGCCGATCTGCCGTTTGCCCAGTCCCGCTTCTGCGGTGCGGAAGGCCTGAGCAACGTTATCACCCTCTCCACCCTGCGCGGTGCAGATTTCCTCGACAACTATGGCGTCGGTATCGCCGACGGCGCGCTGAAAGGCCTGGCTGCACGTGCGGTCGTGGTGCTTGATGAGAACGATACGGTCATCTTCAGCGAGCTGGTGAATGAGATCACCAACGAGCCGGATTACACCGCTGCACTGGACGTGCTGAAAGGCTAATCGCGTCTGGAATGAAACAGGCCGGATAAGCGCTTACCGCTATCCGGCCTTTTTTATCGCAACAACGTTACTCGTCGCTCTTCTTCTGGCTTAAGCCATACTCCCGCAGCTTGTTAGCAATCGCCGTATGCGAGACGCCTAAGCGCTTCGCCAGCTTGCGCGTACTGGGGTAATTTCGATAGAGCTGGGTTAACACCGAACGCTCAAAGCGGCTGGTGATATCATCCAGCGATCCCTCCATCGCATCATCCCCGACCGGCACGGTGGCCGCATCGTAATCCGGCAGCTGGATATCCTGCGCGCGCAGTTCATACCCCTCCAGCTGGGTTAAGGCGCGATAGATGGCGTTTTTCAACTGGCGCACGTTGCCCGGCCATTTATAGCGGCTAAGCAGTTGCGTCAAATCGTGGGCGAGTTTCGGCCGGGGCAGACCCTGTTCATCGGCAAAGCGCGCAACAAACAGTTCGGTCAGCGGCACGATATCCTGCGGGCGATCGCGCAGCGGCGGCAGATTGAGGGTCAGCACGTTCAGGCGATAGTAGAGATCTTCGCGGAACAGCCCCTTCTGCACCAGCTCGACGAGGTTACGCTGCGTGGCGCAGATGACCCGCACATCCACATGCACTTCGTGATCTTCGCCAACGCGACGGAAAGTACCATCATTAAGGAAACGCAGCAGTTTCACCTGCATACGCGGCGACATTTCGCCAATCTCATCCAGCAGCACCGAACCGCCGTTCGCCTGCTCGAAAAAGCCCTTTTTGCCTTCCGGCGCATGGCCAAACAGCTCGCTTTCGACAGACTCTTCAGGAATCGAGGCGCAGTTCAGCGCCAGATAGGGTTTTGCCGCGCGCGGGCTGGAAAGATGACAGGCATGCGCCAGCAGATCTTTCCCGGTGCCGGTATCGCCGGTAATCAGCAGCGGCGCGGTGAGGGTTGCCAGCTTGCGCGCCTGCTCAATAACGTGACGCATTTTCGGGCTGACAGCGACAATCTGGCTGAACGCGCTGACATCCTGCTGGGTGATATTTTGCAGCTGGCGGCCCATCCGCGCCGTCGAGCGCAGCATCACTACCGCGCCGGTCAGCACCGCCTCGCCGGTTTCCCCTTCCAGGTGCACCGGCGTGATCTCCATCAGGAAGTTTTGCCCGCCAATCACTACATGTTCGTTATGCGAATGCTGCGGATTGCCCTCCAGCCAGCGCTGGAAGTTGAAACCGGTGATTAATTGAGCCGCATTATGGTTGAGCAGCTTATCCGGCTGTTGCCCAAACAGCTGCGCGCTGGCGGCATTCGCCAGCTCGATTTTGCACTTCATGTCGAGCGACAGCACCGGTTCCGGCAGCGCTTCAAGCAGCGCGCTCATCGCGCGGTGTTCGCGCTCGGAGGGCATCCACAGCACGGTGCGGACGTCGGTGACGCCCTGAATACGGCGGATCTCCGCCATCAGGCTGCTGAAGCTGTTAAAGTCGAGCGCGGCGAAATTGAGGTAGATACGCCCGATGGGATCGATCTCAATGCCGCGCAGATCGATACCGCGCAGCACCAGCAGATCAAGTAATTCGCGTGTCAGACCAAGCCGGTCCTCACAAAAAACTTCAAGACGCATGGGAACCTTCACCCTTATTCATTCACGTAATGAAAGGATGATATGCCACTTAACGGTCGGCAGGAAGATGTCTGTCAACAAATATTGACAGCCTGCGGAAAAAAGCGGCGCGGCGGCGTAAAGATAAGCGCGCAGCGCCTGCTTTCTAACCGGCTGTGCCGGAAGATTTGCCTTTCTGTAGCGTCTCTTTGACCTGAGTGATCAGCTGACGGCGGAAATCGCCCAGCCGGGGTTTGTCACCATCGATCCACGGCAGCGGACGGCAAAGCTCCATCGCTTTAATACCGAGGCGCGCGGTAAGCAGACCGGCACCGATCCCCTGCGCTGCGCGCGCTGAGAGACGCGCGGCAAGATCCTGCGACATCCAGTCCATCCCCACTTCGCGCACCAGTTCGCTGGCTCCGGCAAAAGCCATATTCAGCAGCACCAGGCGAAAAAGACGCAGGCGGCTGTAATAACCCAGCTCAATACCATTGAGCGCGGCGATGCGGTTAATTAAGCGCAGATTGCGCCAGGCGATAAACGCCATATCGACCATCGCCAGCGGGCTGACGGCGATCATCAGCGTCGATTCCGCCGCCGAGCGGCTTATTTCACGCCGCGCCTGCGCATCCAGCACCGGCTGCACCAGGTGAGCGTAGAGCGTAACGATTTCGCGGTCGCTCTGGGTTTCATGGATCGCCGCGTACCAGCGCTGCAAGGCGGGATGAGACTTATCCAGCCCCGCCTGCTGCGCCAGTTTTTCGCAAAAGGCGCGCCCTTTGCCGGTGCCGTGGCTCTGCAACAGTTCGCGGGCTTCATCGCGCTCGTGCGCCCGCTGACGTAAACGCCATAGCCGCCGCCACTCGCTGGCAATCGATCCGACACCTGCGCCGACGATCAGCGTCCCCGCCGCGCAGCCGCCAAGGGCTACCCAGTCCTGGGTCTGCCAGGCATTCATCGCCCACTGCACGCCCTGACCAATCACGGTAATGCCTGCCAGCGCCAGCCCGGCGGTGACCATTTTGCGCCATAACGTGCGCTTCGGGCGCAGCGCGGCTTCAACCACCGCTTCCGCCTGCCCCTCTTCGGGCAGCTCCTCAACGGCGACTGGCGCAAACTTCTCGGCGGCGAGAGCGTCAAAGCGCTGCGCCTGTTTAAACTGCTCCTGTGCTGGCGTCTCCAGCGGCCCGGTGAAATCGATACGCGGTTTTAGCGGCTCGGTCATCGCAATTTATCTCCCAGTAAAAACTCCAGCGCGGCATCCAGCCGGATGTGCGGCAGCGGCGAATCGACATCCATCACCTGCGGGCGAAACGCCTCGAAATTGAAGCCCTGCTTCTCCCAGAATGCCTGCCCCGGCAAGCGCGCCGGCACTTCGCCCGGGTAGAAGGTGAGCGGCGAACCGTCGCTTAATCGGTGACCGCGTAACGCCGGAATCGTCTCGCCGTTAACCTCAATCAGGCCGCTCTGCGTCGCCTGAATGGAAGCCAGCCCCATGCAATCCATGCTGATGCCTTCAAAGGCGGCGTTTTGCCACGCGTCCTGAATCAGCTGTTGCAGGAGCGACACCATATTGGCGTGCTGATCGACGGTGATGTGATCCGCCTTGGTGGCGGCAAAGAGCAGCTTATCGATCACCGGCGAAAAGAGACGGCGAAACAGCGTCCGCTGGCCGTAGTGGAAACTCTGCATCAACTGAGTAAGCGCGAGGCGCATATCGTTAAAGGCCTGCGGGCCGTTGTTGAGCGGTTGCAGGCAGTCAACCAGCACGATCTGGCGGTCAAATTTCAGGAAGTGGTTTTTATAAAAGCCTTTTACTACGTGGTCGCAATAGTACTGATAGCGTTCACGCAGCATCCCGGCGTTGGTGTGCCTGTCGGCTTGCGCCAGCTTCGCTTCGCCGGTGCCGTCAACATCCGGCCACGGGAAAAACTGCAATGCCGGTGCACCTGCCATATCGCCCGGCAGCACAAATCGCCCCGGCTGGATAAAGTGCAGCCCTTCGCGCTTGCACTGATGAAGGTACTCAGTCCAGGCGGCGGCGATCTCCGCCAGCCGGTTCTCATCGGCGGGCGCGAGCGGATCGAGCCCGGCGCAGAGCGCGCGCCACTTCTCAGACCACGCCTGACGCTGCCCGGTAAGCAGGCCGGTCATCTGCCGCGACCAGCTCAGGTAATCCTGCGCCAGCATCGGCAGATCGAGCAGCCATTCGCCGGGGTAATCGACAATTTCCAGATAGAGTGTGGAAGTCTCTTTAAAGTGACGTAACAGCGAATCGCGGGAGCGAAAGCGCAGCGCGAGGCGGATTTCACTCACGCCGCGCGTCGGGGTTGGCCATACCGGCGGCGAGCCGTAAAGCTGGGCCAGCCCTTCATCGTAGGTAAAACGGGGAATACCGAAATCACGCTGGGGAACGCGTTTAACGCCGAGTAAGCGCTCTTCGCGCACCGCGCTGAACAGCGGCAGGCGCGCGCCCGTGTGAATGGAGAGAAGTTGATTAACCAGCGCGGTAATAAACGCGGTTTTACCGCTGCGGCTAAGGCCGGTCACCGCGAGACGGAGATGCTTGTCCATCCCGCGGTTGACCAGCGAGTTGAATTCGTTTCGTAATCGTTCCATCGCCATGCGTATGCGCCCTTAAATCCAGAAGAGTCCTGCTCACTATGAGATATGGGCGGCGACGCAGTTGTCAACGCTTGCGCGTAACAGGCTTGTTATCAAAGCGGCGGGAGAGCTTGTTCGCCGCGCGCTTGAGAAGCGGCTCAAGTGCGAATGCCAGCACCATTTTCAAGGGTCGACGGGCAACGGATTTTACCGCCCAGCCCGCCACGCCCGCAGGTCCAACGCGCAGTGCGGTCAGCAACATCAGTTTGCCGACCAGCTTCAGGCCGGGTTTGACATTGCGGTTAATCTGTTGCCAGTGTCGATTCATATTCACCTCTTAAAGCTGACGAAAACGGCTACGCAGCGAGAACGTATCGGATGTGACATAACGCTCCATCTGGCGCAAACGGCTCTCGCCGGCGGCCAGCTGCGCATCTACCGCATCCAGCAACTCGCTGTTGCTGGCGGGCACCTCACCTTCAGTGTAGTTATCCGGCAGCGGATCAAGCGCAAAATAGAGCGCGATATAGGCCACGACGACAAAGAAAAAGAGGCCAAACAGCATCGCCAGCACGGTGACGATACGCACCAGTCTGACCTGAATATCGAGATATTCCGCGATACCGGCGCAGACGCCGCCGAGCTTACCGCGCTGCGGAATACGCCATAATTTTTTATTCAGATTGAGGGTAGCCATCAGCGATCTCTCCAGTTTGGATGTTCTGCATCCAGAATATCTTCCAGCGCCTGAATGCGTTCGCGCATGCGCGTTGCTTCATCCGTCAGCTGCAGCAAACGTTGCTGCTCGTTCTGGTTAAGCGCACCGCGTGAAGCGCGGTTGTTGTAGTGCAGCCATAACCAGACCGGTAAAACAAACAGAATGAATAACGTCAGGGGTATAGCCAGAAAAAGCGTGCTCATGTGTACTCCTTACAGGGATGCCAGCGGCATCTTCTGATGCCGCCGCTCGTTATTATTGGTTGTCCTGTTTCATTCTGGCTTTCAGTTGCGCCAGTTGCTCGCTGATTTCATCATCTGCCTGCAGATCGGCAAACTGCTGATCCAGCGGTTTTTGCTTACCAAAACCGTGGCTTTCCGCTTCGGCTTCCATCTGGTCGATACGACGCTCGAAGGACTCAAAGCGTGCCATCGCTTCATCCATTTTGCCGCTGTCGAGCTGACGGCGAACATCGCGCGATGAGCTTGCCGCCTGGTGACGCAGGGTCAGCGCCTGCTGGCGGGCACGGGTTTCGCTCAGTTTGTTCTCCAGCTCGCCAACCTCTTTCTTCATACGCGCCAGGCTTTCGTCAACCAGCGTCACTTCCTGCTCCAGCGTCTCGATAAGCGTGGTCACTTTCTGTTTTTCGATCAGCGCCGCACGCGCCAGATCCTCTTTCTCTTTACGCAGCGCCAGTTCGGCTTTTTCCTGCCATTCAGCCTGCTGCGCGCTCGCCTGCTCAATACGGCGCGTTAACTGTTTCTTTTCAGCCAGCGCACGTGCAGAGGTGGAGCGCACTTCAACCAGCGTATCTTCCATCTCCTGAATCATCAGGCGGACCAGTTTTTGCGGATCTTCCGCTTTCTCCAGCAGCGAGTTGATGTTGGCGTTCACGATGTCGGCAAAACGAGAAAAAATACCCATAATCTAATCCTCTTGATTTCTGTTATCGGGCTGAGCCCTGCTGCCTGATTAATACAATCTCCGTGCCAACTTTTCATCTGATTGATTATAAAGGGAATGAATGATTTTACCTTAACCATAACTTAGACTAGAGTGGTTAAAGAGACCAACTTGTGGCGAATTTCATCATGGCAGAACAGAAAGATAACCTTCTTGGCGAAGCCAACAGCTTTATTGAGGTGCTGGAACAAGTTTCCCGCCTTGCACCGATCGATAAACCAGTGCTGATTATCGGCGAGCGCGGCACCGGTAAAGAGCTGATTGCCAACCGCCTGCACTACCTCTCCTCGCGCTGGCAGGGGCCTTTTATCTCCTTAAACTGCGCGGCGCTGAATGAAAACCTGCTCGACAGCGAACTGTTTGGTCATGAGGCGGGCGCCTTTACCGGTGCGCAGAAGCGCCACCCTGGCCGCTTTGAGCGCGCCGACGGCGGTACGCTGTTCCTGGATGAGCTGGCGACTGCGCCGATGCTGGTGCAGGAGAAACTGCTGCGAGTGATTGAGTATGGCGAGCTGGAGCGTGTCGGCGGCAGCCAGCCGTTACAGGTTAATGTGCGGCTGGTGTGCGCCACCAACGCCGATCTGCCGCAGATGGTGCAGGAAGGAACGTTTCGCGCCGACCTGCTCGACCGGCTGGCGTTTGATGTGGTGCTGTTACCGCCGCTGCGCCAACGCCAAAGTGACATCATGCTAATGGCTGACCATTTCGCCATCCAGATGTGCCGCGAACTGCATCTGCCGCTTTTCCCGGGTTTTACCGAGCATGCCCGCGACGTGCTTATGAACTATGGCTGGCCGGGAAACATCCGCGAGCTGAAAAACGTGGTGGAGCGATCCGTCTACCGTCACGGCAGCAGCGACACGCCACTGGACACCATTATCCTCGACCCTTTCCGCCGCGACGTGAGTGAGAAAGCGCCAGCGCCGGGGCAAGGAAACAGCGCAACTTCGCTGCCGGGGCTGCCGCTGGATCTGCGTCAGTTTCAGCTCGATCAGGAGAAAAGCCTGCTCGAGCAGAGCCTGCAACAAGCAGAATTTAATCAGAAACGGGCGGCAGAGCGGCTTGGTTTAACCTATCACCAGCTACGCGCCCTGCTGAAAAAGCATCAAATACGCTGAAATCGTCGACAATAACAGCAGTTGTCCGCAGACATTTGTACGTAGCCCAGGTAAGTGCGATACACTTTGCCCATTACTTTAAAACCGTTGAAAAAATCATGCGTCTGGTTTTCTCTTCCCTGCTTTTCACCACACTGCTGGCGACCGGTACGGCTCAGGCTGCGCCTGCGGCCACGTCAGATATCCGCGAAAGCGGCTTTGTCTATTGCGTGAATGGCCAGGTTAATACCTTTAACCCGCAGAAAGCGAGCAGCGGGCTGATTGTCGACACCCTCGCTGCGCAGCTTTATAGCCGCCTGCTGGATGTTGACCCTTATACTTATCGTCTGGTGCCGGAGCTGGCGGAGAGCTGGGAGGTGCTGGATAACGGCGCGACCTACCGTTTTCGCCTGCGCAGCGGCGTCAATTTCCAGCATACCGCGTGGTTCACCCCCACCCGCACGCTGAATGCTGACGATGTAGTCTTTACCTTCCAGCGCATTTTCGATCGCCACCATCCGTGGCATAACGTCAATGGCGACAGTTTCCCCTATTTCGACAGCCTGCAATTCGCCGACTCGGTGGAGAGCGTGCGCAAGCTGGATAACCGCACCGTCGAGTTTCGCCTGAAAAAGCCGGATGCCTCCTTCTTATGGCACCTCGCCACCCACTATGCTTCGGTGATGTCGGCAGAGTACGCCGCGCAGTTGCAAAAAACCGACCATCAGGAGCTGATTGACCGCCAGCCGGTCGGCACCGGGCCATTCCAGCTGGATGAGTATCGCGCCGGGCAGTACGTTCGGTTACAACGTCACGAAAAGTTCTGGCTTGGCAAACCGTTGATGCAACAAGTGGTTGTTGATCTCGGCTCTGGCGGCACCGGACGTTTATCGAAACTGCTCACCGGCGAGTGCGATGTGCTGGCGTGGCCTGCTGCCAGCCAGCTGACCATTTTGCGTGACGACCCGCGGCTGCGTTTAACCCTGCGCCCGGGGATGAACATCGCTTACCTGGCGTTTAACACCAACAAACCGCCGCTTAATAACCCGGCGGTGCGCCACGCGTTAGCCCTGTCGATCAATAACCAGCGCCTGATGCAGTCGATTTACTACGGCACGGCAGAGACCGCAGCGTCGATCCTGCCCCGCGCGTCGTGGGCGTACGATAACGATGCCAAAATTACCGAATATGACCCGAAACAGGCGCGCGAGCGCCTGAAAGCGCTGGGGCTGGAGAACCTCACCCTGCAACTGTGGGTGCCAACCAGCTCGCAGCCCTGGAACCCCAGCCCGCTGAAAACCGCCGAACTGATTCAGGCAGATATGGCGCAGGTGGGTGTAAAAGTGGTGATTGTGCCGGTTGAGGGGCGCTTCCAGGAGGCGCGCCTGATGGATATGAACCATGACTTGACGCTCACCGGCTGGGCGACGGACAGTAACGATCCGGACAGCTTCTTCCGCCCGCTGTTAAGCTGCGCGGCGATTGATTCGCAAACCAACTTTGCCCACTGGTGCCAGCGCGAGTTTGATGAGGTGCTGCAAAAAGCGCTCGCCTCGCAGCAACTGGCGTCGCGCATCGATGAGTATGATGAAGCCCAGCAGATCCTCGCCCGCGAACTGCCGGTGCTGCCGCTCGCCTCCTCCCTGCGCTTGCAGGCATACCGGTACGATATTAAAGGCCTGGTGCTGAGCCCGTTTGGCAGCGCCTCTTTCGCTGGCGTGTCGCGGGATAAAAAAGAGGTGTCGCCGTGATTATTTTTACTTTGCGTCGTTTGCTGCTGCTGCTGGTCACCCTCTTTTTACTGACCTTTGTTGGCTTCAGCCTGAGCTACTTTACCCCCCATGCCCCCTTGCAGGGCGCGACGCTGTGGAATGCGTGGATCTTCTGGTTTAACGGCCTGCTGCACTGGGATTTTGGCGTCTCAAGCATTAACGGACAGCTGATCTCCGAGCAGTTGCAGGAAGTTTTCCCGGCGACCATGGAGCTCTGTATCCTCGCCTTTGGCTCGGCGTTACTGGTCGGTATTCCGGTGGGGATGTTGGCAGGCGTGATGCGCGGCCGCTGGCAGGATAAAGCCATCAGCGCCGTGGCGCTGCTCGGCTTCTCCATTCCGGTCTTCTGGCTGGCGCTGCTGCTCACCCTCTTCTTCTCTCTCAATCTCGGCTGGCTGCCGGTCTCCGGGCGTTTTGATCTGCTGTATGAAGTGAAAACCGTGACCGGTTTTTCGCTGATTGATGCCTGGATTTCTGACTCGCCGTGGCGCGATGAGATGCTGATGAGCGCCCTGCGCCACGTCATCCTGCCGGTGGTGACGCTGGCGGTGGCACCGACCACCGAAGTGATCCGCCTGATGCGTATCAGCACCATTGAGGTCTTTGAGAAAAACTACATTAAAGCGGCGGCGACGCGCGGTTTGTCCCGCTTTACCATTCTGCGCCGCCATGTGCTGCACAATGCCCTGCCGCCGGTGATCCCGCGTCTGGGGCTGCAATTCTCCACCATGCTGACGCTGGCGATGATCACTGAAGTGGTCTTTAGCTGGCCGGGGCTGGGCCGCTGGCTGATCAACGCTATCCGCCAGCAGGATTATGCTGCGATCTCCGCCGGCGTGATGGTTATCGGTTCATTAGTGATTATCGTCAATGTGCTCTCCGATATTCTCGGCGCGCTGGCGAACCCGTTAAAACATAAGGAATGGTATGCCTTACGATAGCGTCTACAGCGAAAAACGTGCGCCCGGCGCGCTGCGTACCGCGTGGCGCCACTTTTATGGCGATCCCACCGCGATGATCGGCCTCTATGGCTGCGGCGCGCTGGCGCTGCTCTGCCTGTTCGGTCACTGGTTCGCCCCTTACGGCATCGACCAGCAATTTCTCGGCTACCAGCTGCTGCCGCCGTCGTGGTCGCGCTATGGCGATGTGTCGTTTTTCCTCGGCACCGACGATCTCGGCCGCGATGTGTTAAGCCGCCTGCTGAGCGGCGCGGCGCCTACCGTTGGTGGCGCCTTTCTGGTTACGCTCGCCGCTACGGTGTGCGGGCTGCTGCTCGGCGTTTTCGCCGGGGCAACGCACGGCCTGCGCTCGGCGGTGCTGAACCATATTCTTGATACCCTGCTTTCGCTGCCAACGCTGCTGCTGGCGATTATTGTCGTCGCCTTTGTCGGCCCGCATCTCTCCCATGCGATGTTTGCCGTCTGGCTGGCGCTGCTGCCGCGCATGGTGCGCTCGGTCTACAGCCTGGTGCATGACGAGCTGGAGAAAGAGTATGTTGTCGCCGCCCGTCTTGATGGCGCGTCGACGATGAATATTTTGTGGTACGCGATTCTGCCGAATATCACTGCCGGTATGGTGACGGAGATTACCCGTGCGCTGTCGATGGCGATCCTTGATATTGCCGCGCTGGGCTTTCTCGATCTCGGCGCGCAGCTCCCCTCGCCAGAATGGGGCGCGATGCTGGGCGATGCGCTGGAGCTGATTTATGTTGCACCGTGGACGGTGATGCTGCCGGGCGCGGCGATTATGGTGAGCGTGCTGCTGGTTAACGTGCTGGGTGACGGCATCCGTCGCGCCATCACTGCGGGGGTGGAGTAATGCCGCTTCTTGATATCCGTAACCTGACCATTGAAGTCAAAACCGGTTCTGAATGGGTAAAAGCGGTCGACCGCGTCAGCCTGACCCTCGCTGAGGGCGAGATTCGCGGGCTGGTGGGTGAATCAGGATCTGGTAAGAGCCTGATTGCGAAAGCCATCTGTGGCGTTACCAAAGATAACTGGCGCGTCACGGCAGACCGTATGCGCTTTGATGATATCGACCTGATGCGCCTCTCGGCGCGCGAGCGGCGCAAGCTGCTAGGCCACAACGTGTCGATGATTTTTCAGGAGCCGCAATCCTGTCTCGATCCCTCCGAGCGGGTCGGCAAGCAGCTGATGCAAAACATCCCGCGCTGGACCTTTAAAGGCAAGTGGTGGCAGCGCATGGGCTGGCGCAAACGCCGGGCGATTGAGCTGCTGCACCGCGTCGGCATTAAAGATCATAAAGATGCGATGCGCAGTTTCCCTTACGAGCTCACGGAAGGCGAATGCCAGAAAGTGATGATCGCCATTGCCTTGGCCAACCAGCCGCGTCTGCTGATTGCTGATGAGCCGACCAACGCCATGGAGCCGACCACCCAGGCGCAGATTTTCCGCCTGCTCGACCGGCTGAATCAGAACAACAACACGACCATCATTTTGATCAGCCATGATTTGCAGATGCTGAGCAAATGGGCCGATCGTATCAATGTGATGTACTGCGGGCAGACGGTTGAGACTGCGCCGAGCGAAGATCTGATCGCCACGCCGCATCACCCCTATACCCAGGCGCTGATCCGCGCGATTCCCGATTTTGGCAGCGCGATGCCGCATAAAAGCCGCCTGAATACGCTGCCAGGCGCGATTCCGCTGCTTGAGCAGCTGCCGATTGGCTGCCGCCTCGGGCCGCGCTGCCCCTATGCTCAGCGCAAATGTATTGAAACGCCGCGGCTTGCAGGACCGCGTAATCACCTGTTTGCCTGCCATTTCCCGCTGAATATGGAGAGTGAGTGAGATGGTTGAAACCTTGCTTGAAGTGCGCAACCTGAGCAAAACCTTCCGCTACCGCACCGGCTGGTTCCGCCGCCAGACCGTGGAAGCGGTCAAGCCGCTCAGCTTTACCCTGCGTGAACGGCAGACGCTGGCGATTATTGGCGAGAACGGCTCCGGAAAATCGACGCTGGCGAAAATGCTGGCGGGAATGATTGCCCCTACCGCCGGTGAACTGGTGATTGACGATAAGCCGCTGCATTACGGCGATTACACCTTCCGCAGCCAGCATATCCGCATGATTTTTCAGGATCCGACCACCTCGCTTAACCCGCGCCAGCGCTTGTCGCAGATCCTCGATTTCCCTCTGCGCCTCAACACTGACCTCGAGCCGGAAGCGCGACGTAAACGTATTCTGGAAACCCTGCGCATGGTCGGCCTGCTGCCGGATCATGTCAGCTACTATCCGCACATGCTGGCACCGGGGCAGAAACAGCGCCTTGGGCTGGCGCGTGCACTGATCCTGCGCCCGAAAGTGATTATTGCCGATGAAGCGCTGGCCTCGCTCGATATGTCGATGCGTTCGCAGTTAATCAACCTGATGCTGGAATTACAGGAGAAACAGGGTATCTCTTATATCTATGTCACCCAGCATATCGGCATGATGAAACATATCAGCGATCAGGTGCTGGTGATGCATCAGGGGGAAGTGGTGGAGCGCGGCAGCACCGCCGATGTGCTCGCCTCGCCGCTGCACGATCTCACGAAACGCTTAATTGCCGGCCACTTTGGCGAAGCATTAACCGCCGACGCCTGGCGAAAAGACCGCTGAGACAAACCTTTCAGTGGTCGGATTAACGGAGACGGCGACTCATGATAGAATCGCCGCGTTTTAACGACGCTCGCCCCAACAGAGCCGCGAGCGCCACAACAATGAATATAAGGATTAAAGCTATGGGTTTTCTTTCCGGTAAGCGCATTCTGGTGACTGGCGTAGCCAGCAAACTCTCCATCGCATACGGCATCGCGCAGGCTATGCATCGCGAAGGTGCAGAGCTGGCGTTCACCTACCAGAACGACAAGCTGAAAGGCCGTGTTGAAGAGTTTGCCGCCCAGCTGGGTTCCAGCATCGTGCTGGAGTGTGATGTGGCGCAAGATGAGAGCATCGACGCCCTGTTTACTGACCTGGCGAAAGTCTGGCCAAAATTTGACGGCTTCGTGCACTCCATCGGTTTCGCACCGGGCGATCAGCTGGACGGCGACTATGTTAACGCCGTAACCCGTGAAGGCTTCAAAATCGCTCACGACATCAGCTCCTACAGCTTTGTGGCAATGGCTAAAGCCTGCCGCGAAATGCTGAACCCGGGCTCCGCGCTGCTGACTCTCTCCTACCTGGGCGCAGAGCGCGCTATCCCGAACTACAACGTGATGGGTCTGGCGAAAGCCTCTCTGGAAGCGAACGTGCGCTATATGGCGAACGCGATGGGTCCGGAAGGCGTGCGCGTCAACGGCATCTCCGCCGGTCCGATCCGCACCCTGGCGGCTTCCGGTATTAAAGACTTCCGTAAAATGCTGGCACACTGCGAAGCGGTCACCCCGATCCGTCGCACCGTGACCATCGAAGACGTCGGCAACTCTGCGGCGTTCCTCTGCTCTGACCTCTCTGCCGGTATCTCCGGTGAAGTGGTTCACGTCGACGGCGGTTTCAACATCGCTGCGATGAACGAGCTGGAAATCAAATAATTCCCCAATGCCCCTTCTGCCGAAGGGGCGTTTTTTTATGCCTTTCTGATATTTGTTATCACCTAACAATCTTTTATCCCGCCTCCCCCTTACGCCAGGATTAAGCAGCACCACCGATCCGGCAAGCTAAGACCTGACGTCGTCCCCGGATCGCCACTTTGAGACCAAGGAACGACCATGGAACAACGCCGGATTGCAGGCAAAAGCCACTGGTATCATGAGACCCAGTCAAGCGCCAGCCGGGTACACGCGCTACCGTTGGTTCCCGAAGCCGCTACCGTTAATGACCCCTTTCTGCTCGACCTCACTGTGCCGGATGATCTGTATGGCGATGTCGAGGCCATTGCCGCGCCCGCACGCAAACTCTATGCCCTGCTCTTTCCGCAGCGTGTACAGACGACGCGGCTGCGCACCTTCAGCGCCTACGATCGGCTCAGCACGGCGCTCACCGTGGCGCAGGTGTTTGGCGTCCAACGTTTGTGTAACCACTACGCCGCACGGCTCGCTCCTCTGGCGGCACCCGACTCATCGCGCGAGAGCAACTGCCGGCTGGCGCAAATTACGCAATATGCGCGTCAGCTTGCCGCTTCGCCGTCGGTGATTGATACCCGGGCCCGCCAGCAGCTCGAAGAGGTGGGCCTGACGCTGTTCGATATTGTGCTTTTCAATCAGATTGTCGGGTTTATCGCCTTCCAGGCGCGGGTGCTCGCCATTTTGCAGGCGCTGCTGGGACAACCGGTGCGCTATATTCCCGGCATGGAGACGCAGCCGCCCGCCGACGCCAGCCTGTTTGCCGATGAAAACGCGGGCTGGCAACCGGCGATTGAGGGGGTTGACCCACGAGTTTCAAACGCCGCGCAGATGGGCTCCCTTGCCCACTGGCAACCCCTCCCCGAGCTGCGCCAGCTTGCGCCGCTACTGGCGCACGAGCATCTGCTGCTTAACGAGCTGGGCGAGATTTGCCAGCAGGTGAACGCCATTACGCCGAATAAAACGCTGGGCTGGCTGGTCGGAGCCTCAACCGCGCGCATCAACGGCAGCACCGGCTGTTTTGCTGAACGGCTGCAGCGCGGCGTTCACGCTGCCGGATTGCGGGAAGCGCTGCGCCAGGGCGAACCTACCCTCAGCGCCTTTCTGGCGGATAACGATAAAGAGCGCGCGCTGGTGCAAGCGGTGCAGGTGCTGACCTGCGCGCCGGACAGATTCAGCCCCGCTCAGCTTGCAGCACTCTCAGATGCGGGTTTTAGCCCTCAGGCCGCATTCAGCCTGCTGCTGTGCTGTGCCCTGTGCGGCTGGATCAACCGGCTGAAGATCGCTCTCGGCGAGCCTGCGGCGTAAGGCTATAAACCGGGCGGCGCGCAGGAGATTTTGCTGAAACAGCGCTTGCTGCAACAGGCGGAATCGCGTAAAACTGTCAGCCGCTCTTTTAGCCACGAAAATAGATGATTATGCTCCAGGATAACCCGCTGCTCGCGCAGCTTAAACAGCAGCTCCACTCTCAGACACCGCGTGCAGAAGGTGTTGTTAAAGGCACCGAGAAAGGCTTCGGATTTCTGGAAGTCGATGCTCAAAAAAGCTATTTCATCCCGCCGCCGCAGATGAAAAAAGTGATGCACGGCGATCGGATTGTTGCCGTTATTCACACGGAAAAAGAGCGCGAAAGCGCGGAGCCGGAAACGCTGGTCGAGCCTTTTCTGACCCGTTTCGTGGGCAAAGTGCACAAAAAAGATGACCGCCTGTCGATTGTGCCGGATCATCCTTTACTCAAAGACTCCATCCCCTGTCGCGCCGCGCGCGGCGTGGAGCATGATTTTAAAGAGGGTGACTGGGCGGTCGCCGAGATGCGCCGTCACCCGTTGAAGGGCGACCGCGGCTTCTACGCGGAACTCACGCAATTTATCACCTTCTCCGATGACCACTTCGTGCCGTGGTGGGTAACGCTTGCCCGTCATAACCTCGAAAAAGAGGCGCCAAACGGCGTGGCAACAGAGATGCTCGATGATGGCCTGCAGCGTGTCGATCTGACCGCGCTTGATTTCGTCACCATCGACAGCGCCAGCACCGAAGATATGGATGATGCGCTTTACGCCGAAGAGCTGGCGGATGGCAAGCTGCAGCTGACCGTGGCGATTGCCGATCCTACCGCGTGGATTGCCGAAGGTAGCAAGCTTGACGATGCGGCGAAAATTCGCGCCTTCACCAACTACCTGCCGGGCTTCAACATTCCGATGCTGCCGCGCGAACTCTCTGACGATCTCTGCTCCCTGCGCGCGAACGAAGTGCGTCCGGCGCTGGTCTGCCGCATGACGCTGGACAGCGACGGCACGATCGAAGAGAACATTGAATTTTTCGCCGCCACCATCGAATCAAAAGCCAAACTGGCCTATGACGATGTCTCTGACTGGCTGGAAAACCGCGGCGAGTGGCAGCCGGTTAATGACGCCATCGCCTCGCAGATCCGCCTGCTGAAACGCGCCTGCGATTTGCGCGGCCAGTGGCGTCAGACCCATGCGCTGGTGTTTAAAGACCGCCCGGATTACCGCTTTGTGCTGGGCGAAAAAGGCGAAGTGCTGGATATCGTTGCCGAGCCGCGCCGCATTGCCAACCGCATCGTTGAAGAGTCGATGATTGCCGCCAACATCTGCGCCGCGCGCGTGCTGCGCGACAAGCTGGGCTTTGGTATCTACAACGTCCATTTAGGTTTCGACCCGGCGAACAGCGAGCAGCTGGTGGCGATGCTGAAAACCCACGGTGTTGAAGTGAAGGCTGAAGAAGTGCTGACGCTGGAAGGCTTCTGCAAACTGCGCCGTGAACTCGACGCGCAGCCTTCCGGCTTCCTCGACAGCCGCATTCGCCGCTTCCAGTCTTTCGCCGAAATCAGCATCAATCCAGGCCCGCACTTTGGCCTGGGGCTCGACGCTTACGCGACCTGGACCTCACCGATCCGTAAGTATGGCGATATGGTCAACCACCGCCTGCTGAAAGCGATCATCAAAGGTGAAACGCCGGTGCGTCCGCAGGATGAGACTACCGTGCAGATGGCGGAGCGTCGTCGCCTGAACCGTATGGCCGAGCGCGATGTCGGCGACTGGCTTTATGCCCGTTTCCTGCAAAACAAAGCCGGCACCGACACCCGCTTCGCGGCAGAGATTATCGATGTCAGCCGCGGCGGCATGCGCGTTCGCCTGGTGGATAACGGTGCGGTCGCCTTTATCCCGGCTCCGTTCATTCATGCCGTGCGTGATGAGCTGGTGTGCAGCCAGGAGAGCGGTACCGTGCAGATCAAAGGCGAAGTGGTGTTCAAAGTGACGGATGTCATTGATGTCACCATCGCCGAAGTGCGGATGGAAACCCGCAGCGTGATCGCCCGTCCGGTGATGTAACGCTTCTACGCTCCTTCCCGTCCGGGAGGGAGCGCTTTTCAAGCAATATATCGCGCATTTTTAAGCACTTTCCCTCCCACAAATAGCGAAAACCGACCACACTTCTCATCATGCAGCGGTTTGTTTACCGTCCACATTTGCGTGCGGCAGCCGTCTCTGCTTTTCCACACCAGGTAACGCTTTACTCAACACTCCTATAAAAACAATACGTTAACGGAGAACCGCCCTGTCATTAATGGCGGTTGTCGGTCATCAACAGGTGCCCGTCCTGTGGCGGGTAGGTTGGGAGAACGCATGAGAGAGACGCAGGAACAGAGCGTGCTGTTTCGCTATCTGGGTTCACACAGTCCTTACTGGCGGCTTACGGCTGACAGCAACGCCCTGCATTTCGCCCCTGAAGAGCATGCCGATACGACGCAGGTGGTGGCGCTGACCGATGAGCAGGCGGCGCAGATCCGCGCGATGACGGTGATCACCTCCAGCCTGACCATGCCCCTCACCCTGTTTGGCGAAGAGGTGACGGTTCACCTTGTCGGGCGCAAAATTACCCGTAGCGCCTGGGCGGGTAGCGCATCGGCATGGGACGATACCCAGGCTGTCGCTCGCGATCTGGTGCAGGGGCTCTCCTTTGCTGAGCAGGTGGTGTCGGAAGCCAATTCAGTGATTGTGATCCTCGACCGGCTGGGCAACATTCAGCGTTTTAACCGCCTCAGCGAAGAGTACACCGGCCTGAAAGAGCACGAAGTGATTGGGCAAAACGTCTTTAAGCTGTTTATGAGCCGCAGTGAAGCGGCGGCCTCAAAGCGCAACATCACCCAGTTTTTCCGCGATGGATCTTCTTATGAAGTGGAGCGCTGGGTAAAGACGCGCAAAGGCCAGCGGCTGTTTATCTTCCGCAATAAATTTGTGCACAGCGGCAGCGGCAAAAACGAGGTTTACCTTATCTGCTCCGGCACCGACATTACCGAGGAGCGCCACGCCCAGGAGCGGCTGCGGGTGCTGGCGAATACCGATACCGTTACCGGTTTACCCAATCGCAACGCTATCCAGGATCGCATCAGCGATGCGATTGCCGCACGCGGCGACACTCAGGTCGGCGTGGTCTATCTCGACCTCGATAACTTTAAAAAAGTGAACGATGCCTACGGGCATATGTTTGGCGACCAGCTGTTGCAAGCCGTTGCGCTGGCCATATTAGGCTGTCTTGATGAGGGCCAGGTGCTGGCGCGTCTTGGCGGCGATGAGTTTATCGTGCTGGCGACGAATACCTCGCAAATGGCGCTGGAAGCGATGGCCTCGCGCATTTTGTGCCGGTTGCGCGCGCCGTTCCGCATCGGGCTGATTGAGATCTACTCCGGCTGCTCGATTGGTATCGCCCTCGCCCCTGAACATGGCAACGATCGCGAAAACCTGATCCGCAATGCCGATACCGCGATGTATACCGCTAAAGAGAACGGTCGCGGCAAGTTTTGCGTGTTTTGCGCCGAGATGAACCAGCGGGTGTTTGAGTACCTTTGGCTCGACACCAATCTGCGCAAAGCGCTGGATAAAGAGCAACTGGTGATTCACTACCAGCCGAAAGTGAACCGCGACGGCGAAGTGCGCAGCCTCGAAGCGCTGGTGCGCTGGCAGTCGCCCGAGCGCGGGCTGATCCCACCGATCGATTTTATCTCCTACGCCGAAGAGTCCGGCCTGATTGTGCCGCTCGGTCGCTGGGTGATGCTGGATGTGGTACGGCAAGTGGCGAAATGGCGCGACCAGGGGATTAATCTGCGCGTGGCGGTGAATGTTTCTGCCCGACAGCTGGCCGATCAGACCATCTTTAGCGATCTGAAACGGGCGCTCAGCGAGCTTCATTTTGCTGACTGTCCGATTGATGTTGAATTGACCGAAAGCTGCATAATCGAAAACGAAGAGCTGGCGCTCTCGGTGATCCAGCAGTTCAGCGCGTTGGGATCGCAGGTGCATCTGGATGATTTTGGTACCGGTTACTCCTCACTGTCACAACTGGCGCGCTTTCCGCTTAACGCCATCAAACTCGACCAGAGTTTCGTGCGCGATATTCATCAACAGCCGATTTCGCAATCGCTGGTGCGCGCCATTGTCGCAGTGGCGGCGGCGCTTAATCTGCAGGTGATTGCCGAAGGGGTGGAGAGTGCACAGGAGGATGCGTTTTTGACCGACAACGGCGTCCATGAGCGGCAGGGGTTTCTGTTCGCCAGACCGATGCCCGCTGCCGCGTTTGAACGTTGGTTTACACGCTACCAGCCACGCAAGGCGCGTTAACCGGCTTTACTGAGCGCAACCGCCGTATGGCGGTTTTGCAACAGCACCAGGCGCTCCATATAGGCGATATCTTTCGCTTGCAGGCAGAAGGCGGCATCTACCCAATCTTCCGTGATATCCATTAACTCACTGCGTGGCAGTTGCAGCACGCGCTGACGCGCTCTGAGCATGGCACGCACGCCATTCAGACGCGATTGTAGCGTATCGATAAAGGTACGCACGGCCATAAAGCCTTGCCCCTCTTCAAACGCGATATCGACCAGCCCTTTTGGCGCATACCACTCCGCCGAATGGGACTCCCCTTTGTAAATAAGCTCTTCAGCCAGTTTCATCCCCGCACGGCGGGCGACCAAAGAGTAGGCTCCCATGCCAGGAAAGAGGTTAAAGGCGATCTCCGGGAAGCCGAGACGCGCATCGCGTTGCGCCAGCACAAAATGGTGCGCCAGCGCGGCTTCAAACCCACCGCCGAGCGCGCTGCCTTCGATCATCGCCAGCGAAATTGCGCCGGTGTCAAAACCGCGTGAAGCGGCATGCACACAGTCAACGCAAGCGCGGGCATAAGCGCGCAACGCTTCTCGCCGCCCGTTTTTGATGCACTCGACAAAAAAGTGCAGATCGCCGCCGGTGTTGAACATACCGGGAACCAGCGATCCGGTGACCCAGAAGTCGACGGCAAATCCGCTCTGCCTGACCAGCCAGGAGAGGTTCATGATCTCCTCAATCAGTTGGTGGTTGAAGCAGGGACGCGGCCTGGCGCGCAGCATCATCCACACGGTGCGCCGCTCCTCTTCGTAAAAACCTGAGAGTTGCGTGAAACGTTGTTCATCGGTAAAGAGTTTGCAGGTCGGTTGATTACTTATCGTCATTGCGTATTCCTCCAGATAGTGCGCGTTGCGCGCCTGAAAAGACTACGTCACGCGCTGAACCGACCACGGGCGGAGAGATGAATATATACTTCATGCAGAGAAGCCGTTGAGATGCGCTTTTTTCCCTTCTCTTTTTGTACGCTTTTCTGCATCATTGAATTTATTCGTTTTTCGATATGAAGGTGAAGGTATGGCAGAGATCGATGTAAAACAGCTGGCCGCCCGGATCGATACCGTGCTTGATATTCTGGTGGCCGGAGATTATCAGTCCGCTATCCGTAATCTGGAAATTCTGAAGACGGAGTTGCGGGATCTCGATAACAGCGACCAGCCCCCCCACTCAGGCACGCAGAAAACGCCCTGGGAAATTTAAGTAATCTCTTTTCGCCATGACGCGGCAGCCGGGAATGCCACCGCAGTCGTGGCGATTTACATTCGCGCGAAAGATAAAAAGTGTGGCTATGAATTCCCGACAACAACTTATTTTGCAAACGGTCATCGACAAAGGTCAGATGAGCGTCGCCGATCTTGCTCGTATGACCGGCGTTTCTGAAGTGACGATTCGCCAGGATCTGAATACGCTGGAAAAGCAGAGCTATTTACGTCGCACCCACGGGTTTGCCGTGCCGCTCGACAGCGAAGACGTCGAAACGCGCATGCTGACTAACTATGCCGTTAAGCGCGAGCTGGCTGACTTTGCCGCCTCGCTGGTCAGCGCCGGTGAAACGGTGTTTATTGAGAACGGCAGCAGCAACGCCCTCCTCGCCCGCAAGCTTGGCGAGCAGCGGGACATCACCATCATTACGGTCAGCAGCTATATCGCGCATCTGCTGAAATCGGCGCAGTGCGAAGTGATTTTACTCGGAGGCATTTACCAGAAAAAGAGCGAAAGCATGGTGGGGCCGCTGACGCGCCAGTACATTTCCCAGGTCCATTTCAGTAAAGCCTTTATCGGCATTGACGGCTGGCAGCCGGAAACGGGCTTTACCGGGCGCGACATGATGCGTACCGATGTAGTGAACGCGGTGCTGGAAAAAGGCAGCGAGGCGATTGTGCTGACGGACAGCTCAAAATTCGGCGTCGTACACCCCTACACGCTTGGCCCGGTTGACCGCTTTCAGCGGGTGATCACAGATGACGCCATTTCCGCCGAGGCACAGCGCCAGCTTCAAGCGGCGGGGTTAATTATCGATATTGTCCAAACTCCATCCAACGCCTGATCCCTTTGCCCGTGAAAACGGGCTATCTCTCTCTTTTCTGAGACGATTCTGAGTATTTTATTAAGAGTTTTTACCTGGTTTGTTGCGTGCCGCTGCGTAAAATTATTATCAGCGATATAACAGGGAGTAATTATCACTCAGGTGATTGCATTACCCCTGCGCAGCAAGGTTTCACGGAAGATATTTGAGATTATTTCTAAGACTATACTTAGAGAGCCTCTGGTTCCGTGAATCGATTATTCAGGAGAAAGTATGATGATGTTAACAAGTAAAAAAATGGCCGCGGCAGTACTGGCAGTTACCCTGGCAATGTCTCTGAGTGCTTGTGGTCACTGGGATAAACGTTCTCGTAACACCGCGATTGGCGCGGGTGCGGGTGCGCTTGGTGGTGCTGTATTAACAGACGGCAGCACGCTCGGCACGCTGGGCGGCGCGGCAGTCGGCGGTATTATTGGCCATCAGGTCGGTAAATAATTAGTCGGTACTACGGCAAATAAATATCAAGAAATCTACTTTCTTTCAGGTCTGATTTAAAAAATAGGTAAATAAAAGGCCGCGTTATTCACGCGGCCTTTCTTTTTTTAGCCACCGGCAAGTTTTACTTTCATGCCTTTTGCTTCCAGCAGTGATTTAAGCAGATCGCGTTTATCACCCTGAATCTCAATAACGCCCTCTTTCACCGCCCCGCCACAACCGCATTTTTTCTTCAGCTCGGCCGCCAGTTTGGTGAGCGCCTCGTCATCAAGATCGATGCCGGTGATTAAACAGACGCCTTTGCCTTTACGTCCGCTGGTCTGGCGCTGGATGCGCACAATGCCATCGCCTTTTGGGCGCTCTACGGCTGCTTTCTCTTCATCAATACGCCCGGTTTCGGTGGAGTAGACCAGACGGCTGTTGTTATCGCTCATGCTCTCCCCTTGCCTAACGAGGCGTTGATTGCTTTCAGGGTTTGCGCCGGATCGGCAGATTGCGTAACCGGGCGGCCAATCACCATGTAATCGACGCCTGCCTGCAGCGCCTGCTCGGGCGTCATAATCCGGCGCTGATCGCCTGCGTCGCTACCCTGCGGGCGAATCCCCGGCGTGACCAGTTTAAATGACTGACCAAGCTCGCTTTTGAAACGCACCGCTTCCTGCGCCGAGCAGACGACGCCATCAAGCCCGCACTGCTGAGTGAGACGCGCCAGGCGTTCGGCATGCTCCGCAGGGGTGGCGTTAATGCCGATATCCTGCAAATCGCTCGCTTCCATGCTGGTTAACACGGTAACCGCAATCAGCAGCGGTGCATCTGCGCCAAATGGCAGCAGCGCCTCTTTGGCTGCGGTCATCATGCGCGCGCCGCCCGAGGCGTGGACGTTGACCATCCAGACGCCAAGATCGGCCGCCGCTTTTACCGCATGCGCTGTGGTATTAGGGATGTCGTGAAATTTCAGGTCGAGGAAGATATCGAACCCGCGCTGCTGTAACTCACGCACGAATTGTGGCCCGAAGAGCGTGAACATCTCTTTGCCCACTTTCAGCCGGCAATCGCGCGGATCGATGCGGTCTACAAAAGCCAGGGCGCTGTCGCGGTTGGCGTAATCGAGGGCGACAACGACCGGAGAGTCGGTAACCGCGCGGGAAGTCGATAAAGCAGTGGACGTCATGATCAGACCTTCTGAAATGAGGGCACCCGCTCAGGCGCAAAATGGATAAACGGGCAGCATTCTACCTGCGCCGCGAGCGAAATGACAGTTCCCCTTACCTGCAAAGCGCTGACTGCACAGGAGTTGATGAAACCGTCTGAAAAAAACTCTTAAGTATGTTGTAACTAATAAAGATGTTTTTAAAAAAATTACTGTCCGTCGAGACCGCGAATTGGTTTAACCGTCGACCAGGCGCGGCAGGATGGGCAGTGCCAGTACATGGTATAAGCCGTAAAACCGCATTTATGGCAGCGATAGCGCGGCTTGCTGCGTACCTGCTCGCCGACCATCTCGCGCAGCACCATCAGGCTCTCTTTCGCGCGCCCCTCTTCCGCTTCATTGAGGTGGTAGTCCATCAGTTTATGGAACACACGCATAGTCGGATGACGCTGTAGCTGGCGCGTGACGTATCCCTGCGCGGCATCTGCCCCCTCACGACGCTCAACGATCTCTGCCAGCATCAGCTCGGCAGCGGCACCGGTATTCTCTTCGACGCAACGCTGCAGGAAAGCGGCCCACTCGTCGGTTTTACCCAACTGCAGATAGCAGGTTTGCAGCATCTCCAGCGTTTCGCTGACCAGGTCTTTATCCTGATCGATGACCTTCAGCAGGCTATCTACCGCTTTCGCGTAATCGCCGCTGGCCATAAAGACGCGCCCCATCATAATGGAGACACGCGCGCTGTCGCGATCGGCTGCTGCGCCCTTCTTCAGCAGCGCCATGGCGCGATCCATGTCCTCATTACCCATCTGCTGCAGCGCGAGCTCGCAGTAGAAGTGGGCGATTTCACCGCGCTGCTTATCTTTACCAAGCTTCACAAGGCGTTCAGCGACGTCGATCGCTTTCTGCCATTCGCTGGTCGCCTGGTAGATCTGCAGCAGCTGTTGCAGCGCGCTGACGCGAAAATCGGTCTCATCCACCAGTTGGTTAAACATATCTTCGGCGCGATCGTACATACCGGCCGCCATATAATCGCGGCCAAGCTGCTGCACCGCTAACAGGCGCTGATCGTAAGAGAGGGAGGCGCTCTCCATCAGGGTTTGATGGATGCGGATAGCGCGGTCAACTTCGCCGCGCGAACGGAACAGATTCCCGAGAGTAAGGTGCGCCTCAACCGTGCCGGTATCCTCTTTCAGCATATCGAGAAAGAGGTCTACCGCTTTATCCTGCTGATTGCTCAGTAAAAGGTTAACCCCGGCAACGTATTCACGCGACAGCCGGTTAGCCTCATCCTGTTTAGTTTGTTGAGCATTTCTGCGCCCCATGTACCAGCCATAGGCCGCTGCGACAGGCAACAACAGAAACAGCAACTCCAGCATAGAATATTATTCCTTCACCGCCGGCGTGCCGGACGTAACCGGAACATCCGCGGCGGGAGTAAGCTGCTGTTCGAGGCGTTTGATTTTACGTTCTGCACGGGCGAGAGAAACACGCACGCGTAACCAGAAGAGACCGCAAATCAGCCAGCCGATAGCGAAGCCGGTAGCAAACAGCACGGCCAGCAGCGTAGAGATGCGATATTCACCCTGTGCAAGGAGATAATTAAACGTGACTTGCTGATCGTTTTGCGCACCAAGCGTAATCGACACGACAAAAATCGCTAACACCAGTAGAAAAATGAGTAAATATTTCACATTACATCCCGTTATGTGGTTCGTGCGATGAATTTATGTGCAACTGACTGCCACAAGCCTTATAAACTACCATTTTAGCGCCCGCCGCGAAATGGGGATGCATAATGTTAATTTCTGATTTGCGGCCAAAATGATGGAAATCAAGTCTCGCTGTCACGCTCGACGATCTCCGGCACCTCTTCCGCTGGCGGCGTGAGCGGCCCGCAGATGCGCTGCGCCAGCCATGTCGCCAGCGTCACCAGAATCCAGGAGATAAGCGTCGCGACCGCTAAATCGCGCGGCCAGTGCATGCCGAGCAACAGACGGCTGCCCATCACGCTCGTCGCCCAGGCGAGCAGAATCACGATAGTCCATGTCCTTCTGCGCGGCCACAGCAGCCCGACGCCAAGCAATGCCCAGCTTGCCGCGAACATGGTATGCCCGGACGGGAAAGCAAACCCGGTCTCTTTTTGCCAGTGGTGGCGTAAAAACCCGGGAATATCATGCTGGCTGGCGAGCTGCTCTTTTACCAGCGCGCCGCGCTCTTTGCGCTTCAGGCTGTAGAAGTGATCGGTTGGGACAGCGTGCTCTTTTTCCAGCCATAAGACGAAGGGACGTGGCTCCTGCACCTGCCCTTTGACGAAGGATTTCACCCCCTGCCCGGCAACAATCGCACAGCCGAGGATCACAAAGAGCATCAATGCGGCTTTCAGGCGAAAACGTAAGCACCACAGGAACCAGGCACAAAGTACAACGTGGGTGATAATGCCCCAGGGCTGCGTCACCGTTTCGGTCATCCAGAAGAGCACACGCAGCCACCAGTGGTTTTGCCCGGGCTCCCAGTGCCAGCCGGAGATCCAGACCGCCAGCGGCATAATTAATAAAATCGCCGCACCGGCGGTTGTTCGCTTAGCAATAGACAGCATCTCATCTCCTTGTGCGTAAGTGACACAATCATAACCGAAAAATGACAGTTTCGCTGAAACGGCGCATTTGTGCGTTTATGCGGTATTCACCGCGCAGATGTAGGCGTCGTCAGGCAGCTTGTGGCAAAATGGCGCGACTCAGAAAACTTACAGGTTAACGGTGCGCGCGGCGCCCAAATAATCCGGAGATTCACATGCAACTTAAACGTGTGGCAGAAGCCAAACTGCCAACCCCATGGGGCGACTTCCTGATGGTGGGTTTTGAAGAACTGGCAACCGGACAGGATCATGTGGCCCTGGTCTATGGTGATATTTCCGGGCAGTTGCCCGTTCTCGCACGTGTGCACTCCGAGTGTTTAACCGGCGATGCGTTATTCAGCCTGCGCTGCGACTGCGGCTTCCAGCTTGAAGCGGCGCTCAATCACATTGCCGAAGAGGGTCGCGGTGTCCTGCTCTATCATCGCCAGGAGGGCCGTAACATCGGCTTGCTGAATAAGATCCGCGCCTATGCGCTGCAGGATCAGGGCTATGACACCGTCGAAGCCAACCATCAGCTTGGCTTTGCTGCCGACGAGCGTGACTTCACCCTCTGCGCCGATATGTTCAAACTGCTGGCGGTAGATGAAGTGCGTCTGCTGACCAATAACCCGAAGAAAGTGGAGATTCTGACCGAAGCCGGGATCAATATCGTCGAGCGCGTACCGCTGATTGTAGGGCGCAATCCGGAGAACGAGCACTATCTCGATACGAAAGCGGAAAAGATGGGACATCTGCTGAAGTGATAAAAAAGGCCTGCACAAGCAGGCCTTTTTGTTTAATTGAGCATATTACGGATCACATAGTGCAGGATGCCGTCGTTACGGTAGTAGGTAAGCTCTGTCGAGGTATCAATACGGCAGCGGCATGGAATCACCTCTTGCGTGCCATCAGCGCGCGTTAAGGTCACCGGCAGTTCGCCACCCGGTTTGATATTTTGCAGATCGGCAATATCTAGCCGCTCCTCCCCGGTCAGGCCCAGCGTCTTACGCGTGACGCCCTGCGGGAACTCCAGCGGCAGGATCCCCATGCCAATCAGGTTCGAGCGGTGAATACGTTCGAAGGATTCGGCAATCACCACGCGAATGCCAAGCAGACGCGGACCTTTCGCAGCCCAGTCACGGCTTGAGCCGGAGCCATACTCTTTCCCGGCGATCACCGCCAGCGGCGTGCCCTCTTGCTGATAACGCATCGCCGCATCATAGATGGAGATCACTTCACTGCCCGGCAGATGGCGCGTCATTCCGCCCTCAACGCCCGGGACCATCTCATTGCGAATGCGGATATTGGCAAAGGTGCCGCGCATCATCACTTCATGGTTACCGCGACGTGAACCGTAGGAGTTAAAATCGCCCCGCTCCACGCCATGGCTTTGCAGGTAGCGCCCCGCCGGGCTGTCCGCTTTAATACTGCCCGCCGGTGAGATATGGTCGGTAGTCACAGAATCGCCCAGCATCGCGAGGATGCGTGCACCGTGGATATCCTCAACCGGTTTCGGCTCTGCCAGCATCTCGTCAAAGAAGGGCGACAGACGGATATAGGTGGAGTCATCCTGCCAGCTGTAGGTATCGGAGCGTTCAACCTCGATCGATTTCCACTCGTCGGTGCCTTCAAACACCTCTGCATACTCTTTGCGGAACATATCGGTTGATACCTGCGCAACCGCGCGCGCAATCTCGGCGCTCGATGGCCAGATATCTTTCAGGTAGACCGGATCGCCTTTGCGATCGACCCCGAGCGGATCGGTGGCAAGGTTGATATTCATATTTCCGGCCAGCGCATAGGCGACAACCAGCGGCGGCGAAGCCAGCCAGTTGGTTTTCACCAGCGGGTGAATACGGCCTTCAAAGTTACGGTTACCCGACAGCACCGCGCCAACGGTCAAATCGCCTTCGCGAATTGCCTGCTCGATAGGTTCCGGCAGCGGGCCGGAGTTACCGATACAGGTTGTGCAGCCGTAGCCGACAAGGTTAAAGCCCAATTCATCGAGGTATGGCGTCAAACGCGCCTGCGCGAGATAGTCGGAGACCACTTTCGATCCCGGTGCCAGCGAGGCTTTCACCCACGGCTGGCGTTTCAGCCCGAGTGTGACCGCGTTCTTCGCCAGCAGGCCCGCAGCCATCAATACGCTCGGGTTAGACGTGTTGGTACAGGAGGTGATCGCTGCAATAACTACCGCACCATCCGGCAGCTCATACTGATGGCCTTTGTGAACATAGCCGACCGGTTTGCGATCTTTCTGCGCGGTGTTGAGTTCCAGCTCGGTGCTGGCAGCAAAGGCTTTCGGCACTTCATTAAGGGTTACACGATCCTGCGGACGCTTCGGTCCGGCGATGCTCGCCTCAACCTCGCCCATATCGAGCGCCAGCGTGCTGGTGAAAACCGGCTCATCGCCCGGATTACGCCACATTCCCTGCGCTTTCGCATAGGCTTCGACCAGTGCGACCTGCTCTTCGCTACGCCCGCTCAACTGCATGTAGCCGAGCGTGACGCTGTCAATCGGGAAGAAGCCGCAGGTTGCGCCATATTCGGGTGCCATATTGGCGATGGTTGCGCGGTCGGCCAGCGGCAGCGAGTCCAGCCCGTCGCCGTAAAATTCGACAAACTTCCCGACCACGCCATGTTTACGCAGCATCTGCGTCACGGTTAGCACGAGATCCGTCGCGGTAATGCCCTCACCCAACTTGCCGGTGAGTTTAAAACCAACCACATCGGGAATCAGCATTGATACAGGTTGACCGAGCATGGCGGCTTCGGCCTCAATCCCGCCCACGCCCCAGCCCAGCACGCCGAGCCCATTGATCATGGTGGTGTGCGAGTCGGTACCTACCAGCGTGTCCGGATAGGCGATCCACTCTTTATCCTGCAACTCGCTCCAGACCGCTTTGCCCAGATACTCCAGGTTGACCTGGTGGCAAATACCGGTGCCCGGTGGCACAACGCTGAAGCGGCTAAAGGCTTGCTGGCCCCAGCGTAAGAAGGCATAACGCTCGTGGTTGCGCTCCATCTCCAGACGGACGTTCTCTTCAAACGCGTCGTCATCACCGAAGTGGTCCACGGTGACGGAGTGGTCAATCACCAGATCGACCGGTGAGAGCGGGTTCACTTTGGCGGTATCGCCGCCGAGGCGTTTAACCGCTTCGCGCATGGCGGCAAGGTCAACAACGGCCGGGACGCCGGTAAAATCCTGCATCAACACCCTGGCCGGACGATAGGCGATCTCCCGGTCGGCATGGGCATTTTTCAGCCAGCCGGCCAGCGCCTGGATATCCTCTTCGGTGACGGATTCACCATCCTGCCAGCGCAGCAGGTTCTCAAGTAACACTTTCAGGGACTTGGGTAAGCGCGAAATATCCCCAAGTTGTTTCGCAGCCAGCGGCAAGCTGTAGTAGTGGTACGTTTTGTTCTCTGCCTGCAACGTGTCCTTACTGGCTTCGCGTAGGGTCGACGACATGTGCTCCTCCTTTATTACAGGGATAGCTTTACCCTGATGCTTATCAGGGTCTGTATTAAAGATAACACAAACATATCGTAACGTTTTGATAACACCCTAAATTGCTACAAAAGGGAAAATCTTACGGGCGGGGATAAGGTGCGGATAATAAAAAACCCCGCCGATGCGAGGTTTTTCAATTCGTTACTGCAGGGCCAGCCAGACCAGCTCACCCCAGATGAGGGCGGAAACCGAGAACGCTGTCAGCCATGACCAATATTTCATACCAAGGTTATTAATCATAAAAATTTACCTCGTGAATCTATTCATCGAAACTGAGTTTTTACTCAATTCATTTATGCTGCGTATTAATTAAAGAGTACAAAAGAGCACGTCAATGAATAGCGGGTTAATTCCCCACATTGATCTTGCTGGTATATTTATTGTTTTTTAATGTCGTCTTCAGCAAAGGCGTCAATAAACGCTTTCTGCTGCGGCGTCAGCTTCCAGGAGGCCGGGAGAACGGTCACCGCTTTGTTTTTTGCTTTTGGTGGCGTGTCACGAAGCTGACACACTCGCTTAACGGGTTCGCATCGACCTGCTATCGCCATTTTACCCCCAAAATTTCCAGACCAGTAACGCAACCACTGCCCAGAACAAGGCAGAGCCAAGAAATACCGCTAGCCAGGCTTTACGCTTCAGCTCAGGGTCCCTTTGCGGCTCTTCACTTCCTGTTGGCATTGCTAACCTCGTACAATCGACATCGCTTATCATTCTGTGCACCAACAATCGGTATTAGTAATCATGGGATGAGACAAATCCTAAAAGAACTTTAGCGGAAAATCCAGTGAATTTACTCACCATTTCCAAAGAAATATTAAATCTTTTGACAACAAAGAAATAATTGAAGTAATGAATTTGCAGAGTTGCTATTTAGTTTCTATGTTTGTCGCAAAATAGAGACGGTGCGGATTTGAAATGTGACGTCAATCACTCTGCGAAAGGATTTTATCAGAGTTGATGATAATTCTAATTTAGGTTTAGACGGCATTATGGGTATCTTTTCGGGCGATAAGATACCCGTCGGTATTATTTCTGCGGCAGCTTAATATCTTTAAACATCGCTTCGATATCGTCGTTAGAACGCAACGCCACGGCGGCATCGACCACATCGCGCGTTAAATGCGGCGCAAAGCGCTGAATAAAATCATACATATAGCTGCGCAGGAAGGTGCTGCGGCGAAAACCTATCTTGGTCGTGCTGTGGCTGAAAACACCATCAGCATCAAGTTTCACCAGATCCGGGTCTGATACGGGATCGACCGCCATGCTGGCAATCACCCCTACCCCTAAACCGAGGCGGACATAGGTTTTAATCACATCGGCGTCTGTCGCGGTAAAGACAATGCGCGGCGTTAACCCTGCGCGGTTGAAGGCGGTATCCAGCTCCGAGCGGCCGGTGAAACCAAATGTATAGGTCACCAGCGGATACTGCGCCAGCTCCTCAATCGATACGGACTGCTTCGCCGCCAGCGGATGATCCGGCGTCACCACAATCGAGCGGTTCCAGTGATAGCAAGGCAGCATCACCAGGTCGTCATAGAGATGCAGTGCTTCGGTGGCAATGGCAAAGTCAGCATTGCCTTTAGAGACCGCTTCAGCGATTTGTGTCGGCGATCCCTGATGCATATGCAACGAGACGCGCGGATAGCGCTCAATAAAGCCTTTAATCACATTTGGCAGCGCGTAGCGCGCCTGGGTATGGGTGGTCGCGACGTAGAGCGAGCCCTTATCCGGCCAGGTGTGTTCCCCTGCCACCGATTTAATGGCCTCCACTTTGGACAACACTTCCCGTGCGATGCGGATAATCTCCTGCCCGGCTGGCGTCACCTGCGTAAGATGCTTTCCGCTACGGGCGAAGATTTGAATACCGAGTTCATCCTCAAGCATCCGCACCTGTTTGCTGATGCCAGGCTGCGAGGTATAGAGGCCTTCGGCCGTAGAGGAGACGTTGAGGTTGTGGTTGACCACCTCAACAATATAGCGAAGCTGCTGTAGTTTCATGACAGACCATCCGAATGAGGCAAGCGGTGAGCGCTTAAGACGATTTGATAATAAAAAAGAGAAAAACTATAACCACTATATCATTTATAGCTTCTGTGTATAGCGAGGAACTAAGAATAATAACAGATAATAAAAAGGGCCGGATTATCCGGCCCTTCTCGATAGGTGCTTGATAGCGATTACTTTTTCGCTTCAGTCCATTCGTTGTCGATATAGAAAGCGGACCAGCCGGTGGCTTTACCCTCTTTCTCAGAGGCGACGTACTGCTGCTTGGTTTTACGGCTAAAACGCACGATGGTTTTATTCCCGTTCGGATCTTCCTGCGGCGCATCGGCGAGATAGCGCAGCTTCTCCGGCAGGCGATCGCGGAAGCGATAGAGCTCTTCCACCAGCGGCGCACGGGTCTCGCGCGATTTCGGGAAGGTGTTAGCCGCGAGGAAGACACCTGCCGCACCGTCACGCAGCACGAAATAGGCGTCTGATTTCTCGCACGGCAGCTCAGGCAGCGGCACCGGATCTTCTTTCGGCGGCGCGACTTCACCATTGCGCAGGATCTTACGCGTATTTTTGCAATCGTCGTTGGTACAGGCCATGTATTTGCCGAAACGTCCCATCTTCAGGTGCATTTCAGAACCACACTTTTCACACTCAACGATCGGACCATCATAGCCTTTGATGCGGAACTCGCCCTCTTCAATCTCGTAGCCGTCGCAGGTCGGGTTATTACCGCAGACATGCAGCTTGCGCTTCGGATCGATCAGGTAGCTGTCCATCGCCGTGCCGCACTTCTGGCAGCGACGTTTGGCACGCAGCGCGTTGGTTTCGGCGTCGTCGCCTTCCAGCACGTTGAGCACTTCATTTTCCGGGATCAGGTTGATAGTGGTTTTGCAGCGCTCTTTCGGCGGCAGTGCATAACCCGAACAGCCCAGGAAGACGCCGGTGCTGGCGGTACGAATACCCATCTTGCGCCCGCAGGTCGGGCAGTCGATGCTGGTCAGCACCATCTGGTTCGGGCGCATGCCGCCCTCTTCCGGATCCTGCTCAGCCTGCTCCAGCTGACGCGAAAAATCGCCAAAGAAGCGGTCCAGCACACTGCGCCATTCAGCTTCGTGGTTGGCGACGCGGTCGAGGCTATCTTCCATCTGCGCGGTGAAATCGTAGTTCATCAACTCGCGGAAGTTCTCTTCCAGGCGATCGGTGACGATTTCACCCATTTTTTCCGCGTAGAAGCGGCGGTTTTCAACGCGTACATAGCCGCGATCCTGAATGGTCGAGATGATCGACGCATAGGTAGATGGACGGCCGATACCGCGTTTTTCCAGCTCTTTCACCAGTGACGCTTCGCTGAAGCGCGCAGGCGGTTTAGTAAAGTGCTGGGCAGGTGTCAGTTCAACCAGCGTCAGCTCATCACCTTTATTGACCGCCGGCAGGGTGCGATCTTCATCGCCCTTACGCAGCGCAGGCATCACTTTCGTCCAGCCGTCGAAACGCAGGATACGTCCGCGCGCTTTCAGGCGGAAATCGCCCGCGCCGACGGTGAGCGTGGTGGAGTCATATTTCGCCGGTGTCATCTGACAGGCAACGAACTGGCGCCAGATTAGCTGATAGAGCTTCTGCGCGTCCGCTTCCATATCTTTTAACGATTCAGCCAACACACTCACATCGGAAGGACGAATCGCTTCGTGCGCTTCCTGCGAGTTCTCTTTGCTGGTGTACTGGTTGGCGTTTTCTGGCAGGTATTTTTTACCAAAATTATCGCCGATATAGCTGCGCACCATGCTGACCGCGTCCTGGCTCAGGTTGGTGGAGTCGGTACGCATATAGGTGATGTAACCCGCTTCATACAAGCGCTGGGCCATCATCATGGTTTTCTTCACGCCGTAGCCAAGACGCGTGCTGGCGGCCTGCTGCAGCGTAGAGGTGATAAACGGCGCGCCAGGCTTGCTGCTGGTCGGCTTATCTTCGCGATCGATAACGGTATAGCGCGCTTTTTCCAGCAGGCTGACCGCCGCCATCGTCTGCTCACGGTTAACCGGACGGAAGGCTTTATCGCCTTCGTGGGTCACCTGCAGCGGCAGAGTATCGCCGCCTGGCGTTGTCGTTGCGGCGTCAATTTCCCAGAACTCTTCCGGGACAAACGCTTTGATCTCGCGTTCGCGCTCTACCACCAGGCGGACGGCAACGGACTGCACACGACCGGCGGACAAACCACGCGCGATCTTTTTCCACAGCAGCGGCGAGACCATATAACCCACTACGCGGTCCATAAAGCGGCGCGCCTGTTGGGCATTCACACGGTCGATATTCAGTTCGCCAGGCGTTTCAAAGGCCTGACGAATCGCATTCTTGGTAATTTCGTTAAACACGACACGGCTGTAGCGTGTCTCATCGCCACCGATCACTTCCCGCAGGTGCCATGCAATGGCTTCCCCTTCGCGGTCAAGGTCGGTTGCGAGATAGATGTGGTCAGCTTTTTCAGCGAGGGATTTCAGCTCGGAAACCACCTTCTCTTTACCGGGCAGCACTTCATAATGCGCGTCCCAGTTGTGCCACGGGTCAATGCCCATGCGGTTTACAAGCGCGCCCCGCTCATCCTTTTTAGGCTTTTTAGCCGGCTTGGTGGCGGTGGAGTCGGCGCTCTTTTTAGGTGCTGAGCCGCTGGTCGGCAAATCACGGATATGCCCTACGCTGGATTTCACCACGTAGTCATTGCCGAGATATTTATTGATCGTTTTGGCTTTTGCCGGGGACTCAACGATAACGAGAGCTTTACCCATATTCACCTTTACCTATTGTATTCTTCCGGAAATGCGTCGCATGTTGCGTCACATCCACTGATAAACAGTCACTATTGCGGCGGCGCCAAGGGATATCAACCCTTTGACGTTGCCGGTCACGCGAATAGAGGCATTCAGGTGACTGAGATTTCAGGCTTTTTCATATCAGCGTGGTATAGCAAGACGATAATCCGGTCGAATGTCAAGCAATTCTGTTGCCAGATTGACGAAAGGGTCACACTGTACCTGATAAAATTTGTTAAGCAACTTTATTAGCATGCAAAAACGCATCGCGCCAGGTTAACGAGACCGTAAGCCCCTCACAAAACAAGGGAAAATTTGCCCCTCATCGCGGCTAGCAGTAAACTCCGACAAAAATTGAGGAGAATGAAAATGAGCGAGACATCTCAGCCTATCGATCGTCAGTCCCTGCTTGAGCTGGCAAATCAACTGATTCGCGATCATGACGACACGCTGGCGGGCATTGAAGCCACCGGTGTGACGCAGCGCAACGGCGTGCTGGTGTTCAGCGGAGAGTACTACCTGGATGAGCAAGGGTTGCCAACGGGGAAAAGTACGGCGGTATTCAATATGTTCAAATATTTAGCCCATGAACTTTCTGAAAAGTACCACCTGATCGATTAAAGAAGAACGCGAGGCCTGAGCCTCGCGTTTTTGTTTACATCATCGGTTTTTGCCCGCGCTGCCACCAGCGCATCAACAGATGATCTACGCTTTCTGTTGCGCTACCGGTAAAGCGCTCCAGCAACTTTTTCCGCTGCTGGTAACGCACGCCAATCGCTTCATGCTCCTGAATAAGCCCCAGTAACAGCTCATCGCTGGTGCCGACCTCATCCACCAGCCCTTTCTCCAGCGCCTGGCTACCGTACCAGTGCTCACCGGTCGCCACCTGCTCGATATCAAGCTGCGGCCGCATCTGGCTGACAAACTCTTTGAAGAGATCGTGCGTCTCATTAAGGTTCTCACGAAACTTCTGCCGTCCCTCTTCCGTATTCTCCCCCAGCAGCGTCAACGTGCGCTTATACTGCCCGGCGGTGTGCAGTTCGATATCAATATCTTTGCTTTTCAGGAAGCGGTTGAAGTTGGGAACCTGCGCCACCACGCCAATGGATCCAATGATGGAGAACGGTGCGGCGACAATTTTATCCGCCACGCAGGCCATCATATACCCGCCGCTGGCGGCGACTTTATCCACGGCAACGGTGAGCGGGATCTGCTTATCACGCAGTCGTTGCAGCTGGGAGGCTGCCAGACCGTAACCGTGCACCACGCCGCCCGGGCTTTCAAGACGCAGCAGCACCTGATCGTTCGGCGTTGCGACGCTCAGCACGGCAGTTACCTCTTCACGCAGGCCGTGCACTTCGCCGGCATCCATACTGCCTTTAAAGTCGAGCACATAGACGCGCGGTTTAACCGGATCTTTTGACACGCCCGCCTTCGCCTGTGCTTTTGCCGCCTTCGCATCTGCCTTCAGCTTTTTCTTCTGCGCTTTATGCCACTGCTTCTGCTGGTGAGCATCCATCAGGCCGACGGACATCTCCTCCTGCATCTCTTTATAGTGCTCGTTAAAGCGGGTGATCTTCAGCTCGCCGCGCTGACGTTTGCGCTGGCGCAAATTGATGATAAGCGTCATAACGATCGCCACCGCAACCACCACGGTGGCGACTTTGGCTAAAAACAGACCATATTCAGAGAGTAATTCCATGCATACCACCTCGGTGACTTCACTCAATAATCGGCTCAGTGTACATGAGCGCTGCGGGCGCGTCTCGCGCCAGGCGTGCGCCCGCTTCGCCATGTTGCTGAATTTTTTAGCACTCCTTAAGGTAAAGGGTGTGTAACTCTCCCCTTCACCGATTGAAATAGCCGGACGTTTAAGGCATAAAGCCAACACGTGAAGGTGATTACAGGCTGCAGCCTGAGGAGACAGAGTGCACTATCAGCCCAAACGCGACCTGCTAAACGGTCGCATCATTCTTGTCACCGGTGCCAGCGACGGTATTGGAAAAGAGGCGGCATTAACTTACGCTCGCCACGGCGCCAGCCTGATTCTGCTGGGTCGTAATGAAGAGAAACTGCGCCACGTCGCGCAGCAGGTGAAAGACGAAGGCCAGGCCGCACAGTGGTTTATCCTCGATATGGCAACCTGCACCCCCGAAGCGTGCCAACAGCTCGCCAGCGATATCGCCACCACCACACCCCATCTGGATGGCGTGCTGCATAATGCCGGCCTGCTCGGCGATATCTGCCCGATGAGCGAGCAGGATCCGGGTGTCTGGAACGAAGTGATGCAGGTTAACGTAAATGCGACGTTCTACCTTACCCAGACACTGCTTCCTTTATTACTCAAATCAGATTGCGGCTCGCTGGTCTTTACCTCCTCCAGCGTCGGTCGCCAGGGACGTGCCAACTGGGGCGCCTATGCAACCTCGAAATTTGCCACCGAAGGGATGATGCAGGTGCTGGCGGAAGAGTACCAGAACCGGCTGCGTGTTAACTGCATCAACCCCGGCGGAACGCGCACCAGTATGCGCGCCAGCGCTTTCCCGACGGAAGATCCGCAGAAGCTTAAAACCCCTGCCGACATTATGCCGCTTTACTTGTGGCTGATGGGCGATGACAGCCGCCGCAAAACCGGCATGACGTTCGATGCGCAGCCAGGCCGCAAACCGGGAATCGCCCAATGAGTGATGAACGTTATCAGCAGCGTCAGCAGAAGGTAAAAGAGCGCGTTGACGCACGGGTTGCCGCCGCCCAGGATGAGCGTGGAATTGTGATTGTCTTCACCGGCAACGGCAAAGGCAAAACCACGGCGGCCTTCGGCACCGCCACGCGCGCCGTCGGGCATGGCAAAAAGGTGGGTGTGATTCAGTTTATCAAGGGCACCTGGCCAAACGGTGAGCGTAACCTGCTTGAACCGCTGGGCGTCGAATTTCAGGTGATGGCCACCGGCTTTACCTGGGACACACAAAACCGCGAAAGCGATACCGCCGCCTGCCTTGAAGCATGGCAGCACGCCGAGCGAATGCTGGCCGACCCGGCGCTGGATATGGTGCTGCTGGATGAGTTGACCTACATGGTGGCGTACGACTATTTGCCGCTGGAAAAGGTGTTAACCGCCCTGCAAAACCGCCCGCCGATGCAGACGGTGATTATTACCGGACGCGGCTGCCATCGCGATATTCTCGAGGCGGCGGATACGGTAAGCGAGTTAAGACCGGTGAAGCATGCGTTTGAGGCGGGAATAAAAGCGCAGATCGGCATCGATTATTAGCGATAAAAAAAGGGGCTTGCGCCCCTTTTTCATTAATCGTTTTTAGTGCGTCCGCCACCCGGGCGGCGATTACCACCGGCAGGCTTACCGCCAGTCGGCTGAGCGTGGCGCTTCACGGCGCGACGGATCTGATTCGCTTTCATGCGACGGCGATCTTTCTCCACCGCGACTTTTGATTGCGTCTCAGCATCCAGCCCGACCAGCTCACGCAGGTAGTTGGTCTGCGCCAGATCCAGCTCGGTCCAGCCGCCGCGCGGCAGCCCTTTCGGCAACGGAATATCGCCGTAGCGTACGCGGATAAGACGGCTTACCTGCACACCGACCGCTTCCCACAGGCGACGCACTTCGCGGTTGCGCCCTTCGGTCAGCGTAACGTTGTACCACTGGTTAATACCTTCACCGCCGCTGAACTTAATGGTCTTAAACGCTGCCGGACCATCCTCCAGCTGCACACCGCGCGACAGATCGCGCAGCTTCGCGTCATCCACTTCGCCAAACACGCGCACGGCGTATTCGCGCTCGACTTCGCGGCTCGGGTGCATCAGGCGGTTGGCCAGCTCACCGTCGGTGGTGAAAAGCAGCAGACCGCAGGTGTTGACGTCCAGACGACCGACGGCAATCCAGCGCGCACCGCGCAGTT
This sequence comes from Kosakonia sp. S42, assembly GCF_016624785.1. Taxonomy (NCBI): domain Bacteria; kingdom Pseudomonadati; phylum Pseudomonadota; class Gammaproteobacteria; order Enterobacterales; family Enterobacteriaceae; genus Kosakonia; species Kosakonia sp. S42. The sequence continues at coordinate 191,139 of NZ_JACVTW010000006.1, forward strand.
TCGGCAGACGGTCAAACACCGTCGGGCGCCCTTCCGGATCGTTACGGGTGCAGAGCTCGCCTTCCGGTTTGTAATAAGCCAGTACGCGGCAGATCTGTTCGACGGACTCTTTCACCGAAATGAGGTGACCATCGATACGGATTTTCAGCCCCGGCGTGACCTCGACGCGGTCGCCCAGCGTGGCGATTTTGCCATCAACGCTGACGCGGCCTGCCTGGATAATAGTTTCGATTTCACGGCGGGAGCCGTGGCCGGCCCGCGCCAGCACTTTCTGTAGTTTCTCGCTCATCGAGCATCCTTTATGTCGCCTTCACAGGCGTCGAATAGGGTCATCAGCCCGGCTTAAGCCGCGTCTGAAATGGCCGCGTAGTATAGCGACTTGCGCCGCTATAAGAAAGGCCTAACGTCACCGACGCCTTCACGGATCACCACCGGCGCAGCGTCGGTCAGATCGACCACCGTCGTCGGCTGCTGGCCGAGATAGCCGCCGTGAATCACCAGGTCCACCAGCTTCTCCAGACGATCTTTAATTTCATCGGGATCCGACTCGGTGAACTCGCTACCCGGCAGCATCAGTGACGTCGAGAGCATCGGCTCATTGAGCGTCTCCAGCAGCGCCAGCGCAATCGGGTTCGACGGCACGCGCAGACCGATGGTTTTACGCTTCTCCTGCAACAGGCGGCGCGGTACCTCTTTCGTCCCTTTCAGGATGAAGGTGTAGTTACCCGGCGTGTTGTTTTTGATCAGGCGAAACGCCACGTTATCGACGAACGCATAGGTGGATAGTTCGGAGAGATCGCGGCACATCAGCGTAAAGTTGTGGCCGTCCGGCAGGTGACGGATGCGGCAAATACGCTCCATCGCCCCTTTATCTTCAAGCTTGCAGCCCAGCGCGTAGCCGGAGTCGGTGGGATAGACGATAACGCCGCCTTTGCGCACGATATCGACGGCCTGGTTGATTAAACGCGGCTGCGGATTATCTGGATGAATATAAAAAAACTGACTCATACAACCCTCTCTGTGTTGTTCTGCGGCTGCTCCCACGCCGACCAGACGCCGTCGACGCCCGCCGGAAGCCAAAGTTTGCGTCCCAGTTCGATCCAGGGACAGGGCTGATGAAAATCAGACCCCTGCGACCCCAACAGACCAAACTGACGGGCATACTCCGCCAGCTGGGTTCGCTCATTGGGAGCCTGCTGACATTGGGCAACTTCCATCGCCTCACCGCCGCATTGAGCAAAATGCGCCAGCAGTCTTTTAAGCCATTTGGCAGAAAGATTATAACGCCCCGGATGGGCCATTACCGCCGTTCCGCCAGAATGATGAATCACATCAATGGCTTGTTCTATTGTACACCACTGAGGCGGAACGTAACCCGTTTTGCCACGGGCGAGATACTTTTTGAAAACATCGGCCATATTGCCCGCTTTGCCCTGCTCAACCAGGAAGCGGGCGAAATGGCCGCGCGTCACATTCGCGCCCTGCGCCAGGCGCATCGCCCCTTCCAGCGCGCCGGGAATATGCGCTTTCTCCAGCCGCTCAGCGATAAGCTTTGCGCGCTCAGTGCGGCGCTGTGATTGCTGCTCAAGGAAATCACGCATTGCAGGGTGGTCAATATCAATATTCAGCCCAACAATGTGGATCTCGTGGTTTTCCCAAAGCGTTGAGATCTCCACCCCGCTGATTAAATTGAGATCCAAACCGGCGCGGGCGATCTCAGCGCGGGCGGCAGGAATGGCGGCCGTGGTGTCGTGATCGGTGATCGCCAGCGTACCGATGCGCATCTCGACTGCGCGGCGCACCAGCGCCTCGGGAGAAAGCAGGCCATCAGAGGCGAGCGTATGGCTGTGAAGATCGTAAATAATGGCGTAATTCGTGTCGCTCAAAGCGGCTCCGCTAATTCATCAAACTGCAATTTGTGACCTATCATAACGGGTAGCACACATTTTCTGAATTCATGGTTGACTTTCTTTTCATGAACCAGTTAACTAGTACGCAAGTTCACTCGACAACGGTATCGCAAAAATGAATGCACATCTCTTTAACAATCGCTGGTGGCGCACTCCCTGTTAAGGGCTTTGTGATCACGTGCGCATTCAGCATACCGATACCAGGCCCGCTTTTTTCAGCGGGCTTTTTTTTGAACAAATTAATGAGAGCGATGCAGATGCAAAAACCAGCACTCGACCTTCTGACCACCCAGGCGCGTTACCATAACAACCCGACGGCGCTGTTCCACCAGCTGTGCGACGCCCGTCCTGCAACACTGCTGCTTGAATCTGCCGATATCGACAGCAAAGACGATCTCAAAAGCCTGCTGCTGGTCGACAGCGCACTGCGCATTACCGCCTTAGGTGACACCGTCACCTTAACCGCACTGACCGCTAACGGTGCCGCCCTGCTGACACTGCTTGATAATGTGCTGCCTTCAGGCGTCGAAAACCACGTGCTGGAAAACGGTCGCGAACTGCGCTTCCCGGCGGTCAGCCAGTTGCTGGATGAAGATGCCCGTCTCTGCTCGCTCTCGGTGTTTGATGCGTTTCGTCTGCTACAAGGGCTGGTTGAACTGCCGGCTGATGAGCGGGAAGCGATGTTTTTCGGCGGCCTGTTTGCCTATGACCTGGTCGCGGGTTTTGAAGATCTGCCGGAGCTGAAGCACGACCGCAACTGCCCGGACTACTGCTTCTATCTCGCTGAAACCTTACTGGTGATCGACCACCAGAAAAAAGAGACGCGCATTCAGGCGAGCCTCTTCACCCCGTCTGCGAATGAAAAAGATCGCCTGCTGCAACGCGTTGAGACGCTGCGCCAGCAACTGGATGCGCCGGTCACGCCGCTGCCGGTGGAAACCGTTGAACATATGCAGTGCGACTGCAACCAGAGCGATGACGCGTACGGTGATGTGGTGCGCAAAATGCAAAAAGCGATTCGCGCCGGTGAAATTTTCCAGGTCGTACCGTCGCGCCGCTTCACCTTGCCCTGCCCGTCGCCGCTCGCCGCGTATGAAGTGCTGAAAAAGAGCAACCCCAGCCCCTACATGTTCTTTATGCAGGATGCTGATTTCACGCTGTTCGGCGCCTCGCCGGAGAGCTCGCTGAAGTATGACGCCAGCAACCGCCAGATTGAGATCTACCCGATTGCCGGGACGCGCCCGCGCGGGCGTCGCGCCGATGGTTCACTGGATCGCGATCTCGACAGCCGCATTGAGCTTGAAATGCGTACCGACCACAAAGAGCTCTCTGAACACTTGATGCTGGTTGACCTGGCGCGTAACGACCTGGCACGTATCTGTACGCCAGGCAGCCGTTACGTGGCGGATCTGACGAAAGTCGACCGTTACTCCTATGTGATGCACCTGGTCTCCCGCGTGGTGGGCGAGCTGCGTCACGATCTCGATGTGCTGCACGCCTATCGCGCCTGCATGAATATGGGCACCCTCAGCGGCGCGCCGAAAGTACGCGCTATGCAGCTGATTGCCGAAGCTGAAGGTACGCGCCGCGGCAGCTACGGCGGCGCGGTGGGTTACTTCACCGCCCACGGCGATCTCGATACCTGCATCGTCATCCGCTCCGCCTGGGTTGAGGATGGTATTGCCACCGTTCAGGCCGGTGCAGGCGTAGTGCTGGATTCCGTTCCGCAGTCTGAAGCCGATGAAACCCGTAACAAAGCCCGCGCGGTTCTGCGCGCTATTGCCACCGCCCACCACGCACAGGAGATTTTCTGATGGCTGACATTCTGCTGCTCGATAATATCGACTCCTTTACTTACAACCTGGCGGATCAGCTGCGCGCAAGCGGACACAACGTGGTAATTTACCGTAACCATGTTCCGGCCCAAACCTTAATTGACCGCCTGGCGACCATGCAAAACCCAGTGCTGATGCTCTCACCTGGCCCGGGCGCCCCTTCTGAAGCGGGCTGCATGCCGGAACTGCTGACGCGTATGCGCGGCAAGCTGCCGATTATCGGCATCTGCCTCGGTCACCAGGCGATTGTCGAAGCTTATGGCGGTTATGTCGGCCAGGCCGGTGAGATCCTGCATGGTAAAGCCTCCAGCATTGAACATGACGGCCAGGCGATGTTCGCAGGCCTCAGCAACCCGCTGCCAGTTGCCCGCTACCACTCGCTGGTTGGCAGTAATATTCCGGCCGGGCTCACCATCAATGCCCATTTCGATAGCATGGTGATGGCGGTGCGTCATGACGCCGATCGCGTTTGCGGCTTCCAGTTCCACCCGGAATCGATTCTCACTACCCAGGGCGCGCGCCTGCTGGAGCAGACGCTGGCATGGGCGTTGCAAAAGCTGGAGCAAGCAAACACGCTGCAGCCGATCCTGGAAAAGCTCTATCAGGCTGAGACGCTGAGCCAGCAGGAGAGCCACCAGCTCTTCTCCGCAGTGGTGCGCGGTGAGCTGAAGCCGGAGCAACTGGCTGCGGCGCTGGTCAGTATGAAGATCCGCGGCGAGCAGCCGCAGGAGATTGCCGGTGCGGCGACTGCCCTGCTGGAAAACGCCGCGCCCTTCCCGCGCCCGGAATATGCCTTTGCCGATATCGTTGGCACCGGCGGCGATGGCAGCAACAGTATCAATATTTCCACTGCCAGCGCCTTTGTCGCTGCCGCCTGCGGCCTGAAGGTGGCCAAGCACGGCAACCGCAGCGTCTCAAGCCGCTCAGGCTCGTCGGATCTGCTGGCGGCCTTTGGCATCAATCTGGATATGAATGCGGATAAATCCCGCACGGCGCTTGATGAGCTCGGCGTCTGCTTCCTCTTCGCGCCGAAGTACCACACCGGGTTTCGCCACGCGATGCCGGTTCGCCAGCAGTTAAAAACCCGCACGCTGTTTAACGTGCTCGGGCCGCTGATTAACCCGGCGCATCCGCCGCTGGCGTTGATCGGCGTCTACAGCGCGGAGCTGGTGCTGCCGATTGCCGAAACCCTGCGCGTGCTCGGTTATCAGCGTGCGGCGGTGGTACACAGCGGCGGAATGGATGAGGTGTCGCTGCATGCGCCGACGGTGGTTGCCGAACTGCACGACGGGGAGATCAGGAGCTATCAGCTTACGGCGGCTGACTTTGGCCTGACCGCATACCACCAGCAGGCGCTGGCGGGCGGCACGCCGGAAGAAAACCGTGACATTCTGACCCGCTTATTACAAGGTAAAGGCGAGCCTGCTCACGAGGCTGCCGTCGCCGCCAACGTCGCCATGTTGATGCGGCTGCACGGCAAAGAAGATCTGAAGGCTAACGCGCAGCAGGTACTGGACGTCCTGCACAGCGGGGCCGCTTACGACAAAGTCACCGCACTTGCGGCAAGAGGGTAAACAATGCAGACCGTTTTAGCGAAAATCGTCGCCGACAAAGCTGTATGGGTTGCGGCGCGCAAGGAGCAACAACCGCTGGCCTCTTTTCAGAACGAGGTGCAGCCGAGCACACGCCACTTCTATGATGCACTGCGTGGAACACATACCGTGTTTATCCTCGAGTGCAAAAAAGCGTCCCCCTCGAAAGGGGTGATCCGCGCAGATTTCGACCCGGCGCGCATTGCGGATACCTATCAGCATCACGCCTCGGCAATCTCGGTGCTGACCGATGAGAAATATTTCCAGGGCAGCTTCGACTTCCTGCGTATCGTCAGCGAAATCGCGCCGCAGCCGGTGCTGTGCAAAGACTTTATTATCGACGCCTACCAGATTTACCTGGCGCGCTACTACCATGCGGACGCCTGCCTGTTAATGCTCTCGGTGCTGGATGATGAGCAGTACCGCACGCTTTCCGCCGTGGCGCACAGCCTCAATATGGGCGTGCTGACAGAAGTGAGTAATGAAGAGGAGCTGGAGCGCGCCATCGCGCTGGGTGCCAAAGTTGTCGGCATTAATAACCGCGACCTGCGTGACCTCTCAATCGATCTCAACCGCACCCGCGAGCTGGCCCCGCGTCTTGGCGCTGGCGTAACGGTAATTAGCGAGTCCGGCATCAACACCTATGCGCAGGTGCGTGAACTGAGCCACTTTGCCAACGGTTTCCTGATTGGCTCCGCGCTGATGTCTCACGACGATCTGGATGCGGCGGTAAAACGCGTCCTGCTGGGTGAAAACAAAGTGTGCGGCTTAACCCGCGCCGAAGATGCGCAGGCAGCATATGACGCCGGAGCGCTTTATGGCGGGCTGATTTTTGTTGCCGCCTCGCCGCGCGCGGTGAGCGTTGAGCAGGCAGAAAAAGTGATGCAGGGCGCGCCCCTGAATTATGTTGGCGTGTTCCGTAATGCCCCTGTCGACGACGTTGTGGCGACCGCAGCTAAACTTAAGCTGAGTGCCGTTCAGCTGCACGGCGATGAAGATCAGGCCTACATCTCCTCTCTGCGCACACAGCTTGGCGAGCAGACGCAAATCTGGAAAGCCCTGAGCGTCACCACCACACTGCCGCCGCGCAACCTTGAGCACGTGGATAAATATGTGCTGGATAACGGCCAGGGCGGCACGGGCAAAAGTTTTGACTGGTCACTGCTGACCGGCGAAACGCTCGACAATGTGCTGCTGGCCGGCGGCCTGGGCGCGGATAACTGCGTACAGGCGGCGAAAGCTGGCTGTGCCGGATTAGATTTCAATTCTGGCGTAGAGTCGGAGCCGGGTATTAAAGACGCCAGCAAACTGGCCTCGGTATTCCGTACGCTGCGTGCATATTAAGGAAGCAAGATGACGACACTACTGAACCCCTATTTTGGTGAATTTGGCGGCATGTACGTTCCGCAAATTCTGATGCCCGCGCTGCGCCAGCTGGAAGAGGCGTTTGTCAGCGCGCAGAGCGATGCAGCGTTTCAACAGCAGTTTAATGACCTGCTGAAAAACTATGCCGGTCGCCCGACGGCGCTGACCAAATGTCAGAACCTGACCGCCGGCACCCGCACCACGCTTTATCTTAAGCGTGAAGATCTGCTCCACGGCGGCGCGCACAAAACTAACCAGGTGCTCGGCCAGGCGCTGCTCGCCAAACGGATGGGCAAAACCGAGATTATCGCCGAAACCGGCGCGGGCCAGCATGGCGTGGCGTCTGCGCTTGCCAGCGCCCTGCTTGGCCTGAAGTGCCGCATCTATATGGGCGCAAAAGATGTTGAGCGCCAGTCGCCGAACGTCTTCCGTATGCGACTGATGGGCGCGGAAGTGATCCCGGTGCATAGCGGTTCAGCCACCCTGAAGGATGCCTGTAACGAAGCGCTGCGCGACTGGTCCGGCAGCTACGAAACCGCGCACTATATGCTCGGCACCGCAGCCGGCCCGCACCCCTTCCCGACCATTGTGCGCGAGTTCCAGCGCATGATCGGCGAAGAGACCAAAGCGCAGATCCTTGAAAGAGAGGGACGCCTGCCGGATGCGGTGATCGCCTGCGTTGGCGGCGGCTCTAACGCCATCGGGATGTTTGCCGATTTTATCGAAGAGAGCGCCGTCGGCCTGATTGGCGTGGAACCGGCGGGTCACGGCATTGAGTCTGGCGAACATGGCGCACCGCTGAAACATGGCCGCGTCGGCATCTACTTCGGCATGAAATCGCCGATGATGCAGACGGAAGATGGGCAGATTGAGGAGTCCTACTCCATCTCCGCCGGACTCGATTTCCCGTCAGTGGGGCCACAGCACGCCCATCTCAACAGCACCGGTCGCGCTGAGTATGTCTCGATTACCGATGATGAAGCGCTGGAAGCATTTAAAACCCTCTGCCGCCATGAAGGGATTATTCCGGCGCTGGAGTCCTCCCATGCGCTGGCCCATGCGCTGAAGATGATGCGCGAGAATCCTGAGAAGGAGCAGTTGCTGGTGGTTAACCTCTCCGGGCGCGGTGACAAAGATATCTTCACCGTCCATGACATTCTGAAAGCGCGAGGCGAAATCTGATGGAACGCTATGACAACCTCTTCAAGCAGCTCAACGCGCGCCGGGAAGGTGCCTTTGTCCCGTTTGTCACCCTTGGCGATCCGGAGCCGGGCCTGTCGCTGCAAATTATCGATGCGCTGATCGAAGGCGGCGCGGATGCACTGGAGCTGGGCATCCCCTTCTCCGATCCGCTGGCAGATGGCCCGACCATTCAGAGCGCCACGCTGCGCGCCTTCGCTGCTGGCGTTACCGTCGGTCACTGTTTCGAAATGCTGGCGGCGATCCGCCAGAAGCATCCGACCATTCCGATTGGCCTGTTGATGTATGCCAACCTGGTCTTTAGCCGCGGCGTTGATGAGTTTTACGCCCAGTGTGCCAGCGTTGGTGTCGATTCGGTGCTGGTCGCCGACGTGCCGATTGAGGAGTCCGCCCCGTTCCGCCAGGCGGCGATGCGCCATAATATCGCGCCTATCTTTATCTGCCCGCCGAATGCCGATGACGATCTGCTACGCCAGATTGCCTCTTACGGTCGCGGGTACACCTACCTGCTGTCGCGCGCTGGCGTGACCGGTGCGGAGAACCGCGCGGCGCTGCCGCTGCATCATCTGGTAGAGAAACTGACGGAGTATCATGCGGCGCCTGCGCTGCAGGGCTTTGGCATCTCCGCACCGGATCAGGTGGCTTCCGCAATTGAAGCCGGTGCCGCAGGGGCAATCTCCGGATCGGCAATTGTGAAGATTATCGAAAGCAATCTGGATAACCCGACCACGATGCTGGCCGAGCTGAAAGGGTTTGTGCAGCGCCTGAAAGCCGCCACGCTGGCGAGCTAAGGGCGTAAAAAACGGAAACGGGTCTGCAAAGGCCTGTTTCCGTTATTACCATCAGAAGCGGTAACCAGCAGAGAACATAAACACCCACGGATCGAGACGGGTATGCACACTCTGCTGAACGCCGTTGTGTTTGAAGCGCACATCGGTATCGATATCCATCCACCACACCGACATGTTGATCAGCCAGTCGCGGTTAATCAGATAATCCACGCCCGCCTGTCCCGCTACGCCCCACGAATCCTTCAGACTCAAATCAGAGAGCCCTGCCTCTTTGCCGGTGGAGTTAAATTTCTCATCGAAAAAGGTGGTGTAGTTGATACCGGCGCCAAGGTAGGGGCGCACTTTGCTCTGGGCATCAAAGAAGTACCACTGCGCCATCAGCGAAGGCGGCAGATGACTTACGGTAGCCAGGTCGCCGGTCGGGGCGGTGCCAACGTGGTGGCGGAACGGCGTTGCGGCCAGCAGTTCAATACCGACGTTGTCGGTCGCCATCCATGTCATGGTCAGGCCAAGCTGCGTATTGTTATCAACGTTAAAACTGCCCAGCGCGCCCAAAACGTTATCTGAACCTTCCGTTGGACGGACGGTGGCCGAACCGGCCCGGATGAAAAACTCGCCTGCGTCGTGCGCGTATGCTACCCCGGAAAGGGTGCTCAGGATCAGTGCTGCCACGGCTAACTTCTTCATATCCACTCCATGTTTGAGGTTTTATCGCCGCGCACTATACCTGGTATTAGGTAGGATGTGATCCAATGCAGATCACACTTAACCCTGTAATTTAACATTCATTGATCTGGGTTAATTTTTGCGTTTCGTTACACTCCTTAACTTTTGTTGTTGCATCAATTTTTGCCTTATGAAGGCAAAAAAATATTCTTTCCGACCCCTCTTGTGCGCCCGATTGGGCAGCGATAATTTATCTGCCTGACTTTTCCTGTTGATGCGTCGTTAAGTGCAGGTGCGCTATGAGTGATCTCAACCCGTGCATGTCGTGCGGAGCCTGTTGTGCGTATTTTCGTGTCTCTTTCTACTGGGCTGAAGCGGATGATGCTGGCGGCCCGGTTCCGGTTCAGTTAACTGAACCCCTCACCCCATTTTTGCGCTGTATGAGCGGGACCAACCAAAAACAGAGCCGCTGTACGGCACTGGTCGGCACGCCAGGCGAAAACGCCACCTGCAGCATTTATGCGCAACGCCCCTCGCCGTGCCGTGAATTTCAGATGTCAGGCGAAGCGGGCCAGGTGAATGAAGCCTGCGATCGGGCGCGGGCGCGCTACGGTTTAGCGCCCCTTTACAAAGATATGCTTTTCCATACAAGCCGTGATGCTGCCACTGAGGGGCTATTCGGGGTACAATCGCCCGTCAATTAATATCGCCATACTCAAGGAGAGTGCATGTCTATCACGGCGAAATCCGTTTACCGTGACACGGGGGATTTTCTTCGTTACCAGTTCATTACAATCTTACTGATTGTGCTGTCGTGTACCGTTATCACCGCAGTCATCGGGCACGTCCTTTCACCCAGTGAAGAGCAGTTCTCCAGCGTAATGGATGCTGATAACCTGGCGGAAACAAATAACCCATTCGAGCTGGTGCAGAGTATGACGCTGGAACAGCAAAAGATGCTGTTACACACCTCGGCTGCGGCAACGATTGCTGGATTGACGGGGTATGCGCTGCTGATAGGCGCGCTGGTTGTGCTGATGCAGAGGGTGACAGCCCGGCAGCCTGTCAGCGCGTTAAGTGCAATGGGTGCCAGCGTGCCGACGGCACCGAAGCTCTTTTTGCTGCTTCTGCTGACCATTTTTATCGTGCAACTCGGCATGCTGTTCCTTTACGTCCCGGGCATATTTCTGGCTATTTTCCTCGCCCTTGCGCCGATTCTGCTGGTGCAGGAGAAAATGGGCGTCTTTGCCTCGATGCGTAGCAGTATGCGCTTTAGCCGGGCAAATATGCGTTTCGTCGCTCCGCCGGTAGTAGCCTGGCTGCTGACGAAATTTCTGATGCTGAGATATGGTCACCATCTCATCGCGTTTTCGCCCGAAGGCGGCGCGATAATTGCCAATGCGCTGAGTAATCTCTTCTCGGCAGTGCTACTGATTTATCTTTTCCGCCTCTATATGCTGATGCGCAAATAATTACCCCGGCCACCCGTCCGGGTGGCCCTTTTGATGGAATCGTAGAATGAAGCAGTTTCTTGATTTTCTTCCGCTGGCGCTCTTTTTTGTGGTCTACAAGATGTACGACATTTTCACCGCCACCAAGGTGCTGATTGTCGCCTCGGCCATCGTGCTGATCTACTGCTGGATCCGCTATCGCAAGGTAGAAAAAGTTGCGCTGATTACCTTTGTGCTGGTCGCCGTGTTTGGCGGGCTGACAATTAAATTCCATGACGTGGAATTTATTAAGTGGAAAGTGACGGTGATCTACGGTCTGTTTGCCACAGCGCTGCTCTTCAGCCAGTGGGTGATGAAGAAGACGCTGATCCAGCGCATGCTGGGCAAAGAGTTGACGCTGCCGGACGCCGTCTGGTCGAAGCTCAATATCGCCTGGGCACTCTTCTTTATCGTCTGCGGGCTGGCGAATATCTATATCGCGTTCTGGCTGCCGTTTGACGTGTGGGTCAATTTCAAGGTCTTTGGCCTGACGATCCTCACCCTGCTGTTCACCGTGCTGAGCGGCGTCTATATCTACCGGCACATGCCGGCGCAGGATGAGAAATCCTGATGCTGAAAGCCAGGCGCAATGCCTGGCTTTTTTCTTTCCGAACCTCCCATATTCGTAGTAGCATCCCGCCGGAAATCCCTCATCACAGAAGAGATAATAATGACAACGCCTTCAACTGCGCCTCAGGGCGAACTTGTACTACGCACACTCGCCATGCCCGCCGATACCAATGCTAACGGCGATATTTTTGGCGGCTGGTTGATGTCGCAAATGGATATGGGCGGCGCCATTCAGGCAAAAGAGATCGCCCACGGACGCGTGGTGACCGTGCGGGTAGACGGCATGACCTTCCTGCGCCCGGTCGCGGTTGGCGATGTAGTCTGCTGCTACGCCCGCTGCGTCAAACGTGGCAACACGTCAATTACGATTAACGTCGAAGTGTGGGTGAAAAAAGTGATGTCTGAACCGATTGGTCAGCGCTATAAAGCCACCGAAGCGCTGTTTATCTATGTCGCGGTGGACAATGAGGGCAAACCGCGCCCGCTGCCCGCACAGCCATAAAAAAAGCCTCCGCAAGGAGGCTTTTCTCTTATTCCATCGAGGTGCTGCCGTCGAGGCGGAAGACCACGTTGACGATCAGCCCCGAGCCGGGCTTACCGGCTTCATAGCGCCATTTGCGCATTGCGGCTTTCACTTCGCGCTCAAACATATTCGCCGGCTGCGCCGAGAGGATCTGCACGTTCTCAACCCGGCCATCCGCCGTCACGTCAAATTTCACTCTTACACGCCCTTCAATGCGCAGCGCCTGCGCACGCGGCGGATATTGCGGCTGGTTGCGGCTCAGTGCGCGCGGGCCTGCCGGAACAGACGGTGCCGGTTTTGTCGCGGTGGAAGTCGTGGTGCTTGCCGCCGGACGTGACGGAGCGCTGTTCTCAAACGGATTCGCCTGCTGCGGCTCAACCGGCTTGCTTTCACGCTTCGGCTGCTCCACTTTTTTCACCGGCTTCGGTTTAGGCTTCGGCTTGGGTTTAGGTTTTGGCTTCTCAATCACCACCGGTGCCTCTTTGGGCGGCTCGGGGATTGGCTCTGGCTCAACAACCGGTTCGGGTTCCGGCTCGACAACCGGCTGCGGCGGTGCCGGAGCGGGAGCAGGCTCCAGCTCCGCAGGCGAGACCATAGTGACAGAGATAGGCTGCGCGGGTGCGGGCAGTTCAACAACCTGATGTACCGAGGTATAAAGCAGACCCGCCACAACAGCACCGTGAATGGCGACGGAGAGCAGCGTCGGCCAGGGAAAGCGGCGAGGTAAATCCAGGGTCATTGAAGTCATAATCGTGTCAGTTAAAAAACCAGGGCTCGATTTTAAATGCAAATAGCAATCATATTCAACAAGCCAGCCTGGTGCAGATCAAATTTATCGCTGCTACGGGTAAAAAAGCCCCGTTAATTGGCAGGGTTGCCTGCCCGTTGCAATCTTTGCATTGCAGTCACTGCACCTTTCACTTACGTTATGCCTTTCTGAAAAGACAGGAGCTTGCTCTGTGCTATACGTTATTTTTGCTGAAGATATTGCCGATTCTCTGGAAAAACGCCTCTCCGTACGTCCGGCCCACCTCGCACGCCTGCAACTGCTGCGTGATGAAGGCCGTCTGTTAACCGCAGGCCCACTGCCGGCAGTCGACAGTAACGATCCTGGTGTTGCGGGGTTTAGCGGCTCAACGGTGATTGCTGAGTTTGAATCGCTGGAAGCGGCGAAATCCTGGGCGGAAGCCGATCCCTACGTGGCGGCGGGCGTCTATCAGACTGTGACGGTTAAACCGTACAAGAAAGTTTTTTAAGTCAGTACGGGGCAATGCAGGTCATTGCCCCGCATGGCTTCAGCGCTTGCTTAGCGCTAAGCGGGTAGCAAAAAGCAGGAATACGATACCCGTGCAGCGATCCATCCAGCGGATCACACGCGGCTTGCGCAGGAAGTTTGCCAGTGGCCGGGTCGCCGAAATCAGTGCCGTTGACCAGCATGTGCCAATCAGCACATGAATCATCACCAGGCCAAATGTCCAGGCAATAAGCGGTTGCCCGTGAGGGATAAACTGCGGCAGAAACGAAACGTAAAAAATCCCTATCTTCGGATTAAGTACATTGCCGAACATCCCTTTGATAAACCAGTTCTGAGAAGGGTTCTCAACGCTATTGATACCGGTCAATGCCCCGCGCGGACGCAGCAACATCGTTAACCCCAACCAGCATAAGTACGCGGCACCGCAATATTTGAGCACGTTGTACGCCAGTTCCGAAACGGCAATTAGCGCCCCAAGTCCGAATGCCACCATTGCGCCCCAGATCAGGCAGCCGGCATTAATTCCCATCTGCGCCTGAAAAGCCTGTTTCCGCCCTTCTACCGTGGCTGTGCGCAAGATCAACGCGGTATCAAGACCCGGCGTGAGCGTTAAGAGCGTCGCGGCAAAGGTAAACGCCATAAGGCTGTCGGTCACTGACATCATCTATCTCCTGAAACTAAGGGGCTAAAAACGACCGCGGGCACCTTTTCGGTGCCCGGGATTCAGATATCGTAGATGGCAAACAGCAGCACATTACGATGGCGATTAACGCCGCATTTCCTGATGCTGTGGATTCGCATATTACGGCGGGACTGCGCTTCCAGCCAGCGCGCTTTCCGGCGGCCAACCTGGCGCAGCATACGCCAGCGCCCCACTTCCGTTCGACTACGCTTCATTGTTACAACTCTATACAAAATAGAAGCCGCCATTATAGTCTGTCGCCTCTTTCAGGCCAGCGCTTTTCGGCGTTTTTATTTGCCAGATGAATTCGTATGCGTAAACTCAACCAATACAGATTGTAAAAGGATTTTTGTCGATGTCCGCGTTTTACACCGTGATGAGTTGGCTCATTGTTGTTGGTTACTGGTTGCTTATTGCTGGTGTTACGCTGCGTATTCTGATGAAGCGCCGGGCGGTCACGTCGGCCATGGCATGGCTGCTTGTCATCTATATCCTGCCGCTGGTGGGCATTATCGCTTACCTTTCGCTTGGAGAACTACATCTCGGTAAACGGCGCGCGGAGCGTGCGCGCGCCATGTGGCCCTCAACCGCTAAATGGCTCAGCGATCTTAAACACTTCAACCATATCTTCGCCACTGAGAACAGCAGCGTTGCCTCCTCGCTGTTTAAGCTGTGCGAGCGCCGTCAGGGCATCGCCGGGGTCAAAGGTAATCAGTTGCAGCTGCTGACCACCTCGGATGATGTGATGCAGGCGCTGATCCGCGATATCCAGCTCGCCCGCCACAATATCGAGATGGTTTTCTATATCTGGCAGCCCGGCGGTATGGCCGACCAGGTAGCAGAGTCACTGATGGCGGCAGCGCGCCGTGGCGTGCACTGCCGTCTGCTGCTGGACTCGGCAGGCAGCGTCACCTTCTTCCGCAGCCCGTGGGCGGGAATGATGCGCAATGCGGGCATTGATGTCGTTGAAGCGCTGAAGGTCAATCTGATGCGTGTCTTCCTGCGCCGCATGGACTTGCGCCAGCACCGGAAAATCGTACTGATCGATAACTATATTGCTTATACCGGCAGCATGAACATGGTCGATCCGCGTTACTTTAAACAGGACTCCGGCGTCGGTCAGTGGGTTGACCTGATGGCGCGCATGGAGGGCCCCATCGCCACGGCTATGGGCATCGTCTACTCCTGCGACTGGGAGATTGAGACCGGCAAGCGCATTCTGCCGCCGCCGCCCGATGCCAATATCATGCCGTTTGAAGAGGCCAGCGGACACACTATTCACACCATTGCATCTGGCCCGGGCTTTCCGGAGGATTTGATCCACCAGGCGCTGCTGACGGCGGTGTATGCGTCGCGTGAATACTTGATCATGACCACCCCCTACTTTGTCCCGAGCGACGATCTGCTGCATGCGATCTGTACCGCCGCGCAGCGCGGGGTGGATGTGAGCATTATTCTGCCGCGTAAAAATGATTCCGTGCTGGTCGGCTGGGCCAGCCGCGCATTCTTTACCGAGCTGCTGGCAGCCGGGGTGAAAATCTACCAGTTTGAAGGCGGATTGCTGCATACCAAGAGCGTGCTGGTCGACGGCGAACTGAGCCTGGTCGGCACGGTGAACCTCGATATGCGCAGCCTGTGGCTCAACTTTGAGATCACGCTGGTGATTGACGACGCGGGATTTGGCGGCGATCTGGCGGCGGTGCAGGATGATTACATCTCCCGCTCGCGCTTGCTGGATGCGCGCTTGTGGGTAAAACGGCCCTTCTGGCACCGCATTGCTGAACGACTGTTTTACTTCTTTAGTCCGTTGCTGTAAAACGTGCCCAACAGACGTGATGAGGTAACTTATGGAAATGGACCTGAATAACCGCCTGACGGAAGATGAAACACTTGAGCAAGCGTATGACATCTTCCTCGAACTGGCGGCGGACAACCTGGATCCGGCGGACATCATTCTTTTCAACCTGCAGTTTGAAGAGCGTGGCGGTGCAGAACTGTTCGATCCCGGTGAGGACTGGCAGGAGCATGTGGATTACGATTTAAACCCCGATTTCTTTGCTGAGGTGGTCATTGGCCTGGCGGAGACGGACGGCGGTGAGCTGAATGATGTCTTTGCGCGCGTGCTGCTCTGCCGCGAGAAAGACCATAAGCTGTGCCATATTCTCTGGCGCGAATAAGCGCTGAAAAGAAAAAGGGCTGACAAATTGTCAGCCCTTTTTTTATGCCTCGCTTAAAGCGGATCGACCTTCAGGCAGGAGACTGCGTGGCGGAAGCTGCCCTCCAGCACCGGACGGGTTTTCGCACACTCCGGCCCGGCAATCGGGCAACGGGTGCGGAAGACGCAGCCCGATGGCGGGTTGATCGGCGATGGCAGATCCCCCTCCAGCAGCTGAATGGTTTTGTTCTTCTCGACATCCGGATCGGGCACCGGCACCGCTGACATCAGCGCTTTGGTGTAAGGGTGCAGCGGATTCTGGTACACCTCATCATAGGTGCCCAGCTCTACCGCATGGCCCAGGTACATCACCAGCACGCGGTCGGAGATGTGCTTCACCACCGCCAGATCGTGGGCAATAAAGATCAGCGACAGCCCCATTTCCCGCTGTAACTGTTGCAGCAGGTTGACCACCTGCGCCTGAATCGACACGTCGAGCGCGGAGACTGGCTCATCGCAGATAATCAGTTTCGGCTCAAGGATCAGCGCGCGTGCGATGCCGATACGCTGGCATTGACCGCCGGAAAACTCATGGGGATAGCGGTTTATCAGGTTAGGCAGCAGGCCGACCTTCATCATCATCGCTTTGACGCGGTCTTTCACTTCCTGACGCGGCATCTTCGGATGGTAGGTGCGCAGCGGCTCGGCGATGATTTCACCGATAGTCATACGCGGGTTCAGCGAGGCCAGCGGATCCTGGAAAATCATCTGGATATCGCTGCGCACGGCGCGCCACTCATCCGGCTTCATGCCGAGCAGATCGCGTCCCAGCCAGGCTACTTTTCCGTCGGTCGCTTTCACCAGGCCAATAATCGCGCGCGCGAAGGTTGATTTGCCGCAGCCGGATTCACCGACCACACCAAGGGTTTCACCTTCATAGAGGCGCAGCGTGACGCCATCGACCGCTTTCAGGGTTTTCGGCGGCTGCCAGAACCACTGTCTGCCATCTTTAATATCGAAATGCACCTTCAGATCGGCAATTTCGAGCAGCACTTTTCTCTCTTCGGTTACGGCGTTCATACTAACTCCTCCACCGGCTTAAAGCAGGCGCGCAGACGGCCCGGCGCGAACTCTTCCAGCGGCGGCGCATTATTACAGATCTCCATCGCGTGCGGACAGCGCGGCTGGAACGGGCAGCCTTTCGGCAGACGCAGCAGGTTTGGCGGGTTGCCCGGAATGGTCAACATCGCTTCACCATCGGCATCCAGGCGCGGCACCGCATGCAGCAGGCCGATAGAGTACGGGTGCGACGGCTGATAGAAGACATCGCGCGCTTTGCCATACTCCATGGTTCGGCCGGCATACATCACCAGCACTTTATCGCAGATACCTGCTACCACGCCGAGGTCATGGGTGATCATGATAATCGCGGTGTTGAATTCGCGCTTCAGTTCATTGAGCAGCGTCATAATCTGCGCCTGCACGGTAACGTCGAGCGCGGTTGTGGGTTCGTCGGCAATCAGCAGCTTTGGCCTGCACATCAGCGCCATGGCGATCATCACGCGCTGGCGCATCCCGCCGGAGAACTCGTGCGGGTACATGCGCATGCGCTTACGCGCTTCCGGCATTTTGACCGCGTCGAGCATTTTTACTGACTCTTCAAAGGCTTCGGCTTTGTTCATGCCTTTGTGCAGCATCAACACTTCCATCAACTGTTCGCCGACGCGCATGTAAGGGTTCAGCGAAGTCATCGGGTCCTGGAAAATCATCGAGATCTGCTCGGCGCGCAGTTTGTTCAGCGCATGTTCCGGCAGGTTCAGGATCTCTTTGCCGTTGAACAGCGCCGAGCCACCAATACGCCCGTTGGAAGCCAGCAATCCCATCAGCGCAAATGCGGTCTGGGATTTACCGGAGCCTGATTCGCCCACGATGCCCAGCGTCTCGCCGGCGCGCAGGGAGAAGTTCAGGTCGTTGACCGCGGTGACATCGCCATCCGGCGTGCCAAAGGTCACACGGAGATCTTTCACATCCAGCAGGAGGTCCGTTTGCTGCCGCGTCGTTGACGCTACTACGGTTTCAGTCATGCTCATAACGGCACTCCTTAACGATCTTTCGGGTCGAGGGCATCACGCAGGCCATCGCCGATAAAGTTGAAACAGAACAGGGTGATCACAAGGAAACCCGCCGGGAAGAGCAGCAACCATGGAGAAACCTCCATTGAGTTTGCGCCATCGCTTAACAGCGCGCCCCAGCTGCTGAGCGGCTCCTGCGTACCGAGGCCGAGGAAGCTCAGGAAGGATTCGAACAGGATCATGCTCGGCACCAGCAGCGAGGCATACACCACCACCACGCCCAGCACGTTCGGCACGATATGGCGCATCACGATATTGGCGGTAGAGACCCCGCCCACCTGCGCCGCTTCGATAAACTCTTTACGCTTCAGGCTCAGGGTCTGGCCGCGCACAATACGCGCCATATCCAGCCAGGAGACCATGCCGATAGCCACAAAGATCAGCAGGATGTTCTGCCCGAAAAAGGTGACCAGCAGGATAACGAAGAACATAAACGGGAAGGAGTTGAGGATCTCCAGCAGACGCATCATCACCGAGTCGGTTTTGCCGCCCAGGTAGCCAGAGAGCGAACCGTAGAGCGTACCGAGAACTACTGCCACCAGCGCCGCGGCGATGCCGACCATCAGCGAGATACGCCCGCCGATAGCCACACGCACCAGCAGATCGCGCCCGGAGGAGTCGGTGCCGAAGTAGTGCCCTGACTCCATATCCGGCGCGTTAGACATCATAGCCCAGTCGGTATCAAAGTAGCTGAACTGCGACAGCATCGGCGCCAGCGTCACGAACAGCGCAATCAGCACCAGTACAAACAGGCTGGCGACCGCCGCGCGGTTGTGCATAAAGCGGCGACGCGCATCCTGCCAAAGGCTACGCCCTTCGACTTCGAGTTTCTCACTGAAGTTTTCCAGCGCCTCGCTGTTTTTCTTACTTAACATCATGGCGAACTCCAGTCTCAATAACGAATTTTCGGATCGATGATGGCGTAGAGCACATCAACAATCGCGTTGAAGGTGATGGTCAGCGCGCCGACCAGAATCGTCAGGCTCAGCACCAGCGAGTAGTCGCGGTTAAGCGCGCCGTTCACGAACAGCTGGCCGATGCCCGGCAAGCCATAAATCGTTTCGATAACCATGGAGCCAGTAATGATGCCGACAAAAGCCGGGCCCATATAGGAGAGCACGGGCAGCAGCGCCGGTTTCAGCGCGTGACGGAAGATGATCCGGCGCATCGGCAGCCCTTTCGCGCGCGCGGTGCGGATGAAGTTGGAGTGCAGCACTTCAATCATCGAACCACGGGTGATACGCGCGATGCTGGCGATATAGGCGAGCGAGAGCGCGACCATCGGCAGGATCATAAATTTAGGTGCCCCGCCATTCCAGCCGCCGGCCGGTAGCCACTGCAGCACAATGGCAAATATCATCACTAACAGAGGAGCGACAACGAAGCTGGGTATCACTACCCCGGTCATGGCTAACCCCATTACCGTGTAGTCCCATTTGGTGTTCTGGTTTAACGCGGCGATAACGCCTGCCGTCACGCCGAACACAATCGCGAGGATAAACGCCGCGGCGCCCAATTTGGCGGAAACCGGGAAGCTCGCCGCCACCAGGTCATTCACGGTGTAATCTTTGTATTTAAACGACGGACCAAAATCCAGATGCGCCAGCTGTTTCAGGTAGCTGAAATACTGGGTGGTGATGGGATCGTTCAAATGGTATTTCGCCTCGATATTGGCCATTACTTCCGGCGCAAGCGCACGTTCACCGGTAAAAGGACTTCCCGGCGCAAGACGCATCATAAAGAACGAAATCGTAATCAGAATAAAGAGTGTTGGAATCGCTTCAAGAAAGCGACGCAGGATAAATTTCAACATTGCCCGTACCTTCTGGCCTGTGCCTTTTACACATTCTCTTTCAGACGACCCAGGTGCCGTCTGCGACCGATGTGTGTTCTGGTGCGATAAAAATAAGACACTGTGAGGCAGGTCGCCCTGCCCCACTCATTGCCATTAATGCTTGATAATATACAAGTTTTTCACGTAGATATTATCTAACGGGTCTTTACCGGTGTAGCCACCCACCCACGGTTTCACCAGACGGGCGTTCACGTAGTAGTAAACCGGAACGATGGCGGAGTCTTTATCAAGCTGCTGTTCAGCTTTGGAGTAAAGCTCAGCGCGCTGCGCTTCGTCGGTCACTTTCAGCGTGTCGCCGATCAGCTTGTCAAACGCCGGGCTCTTATAGTGCGAGGTGTTGTTCGAGCTGTCTGAAAGCATGGTGTTCAGGAAGGAGGTCGGCTCGTTGTAATCCGCGCACCAGCCGGCACGTGCAACATCAAAGGTGCCCTGATGACGCGTGTCGAGGAAGGTTTTCCACTCCTGGTTCTCCAGCTTGACGTTGGCACCGAGGTTTTTCTTCCAGATCGAGGCAACGGCAATCGCCAGTTTTTTGTGCAGATCGGAGGTGTTATACAGCAGGCTGAAACTCAGCGGTTTGTCAGCTGTGTAACCCGCTTCGGCGAGCAGTTTTTTCGCTTCGGCATTACGCTGTTCCTGGGTCATTTTGAACCAGGCCGGTTCGGTCAGTTTTGCACCGTCGGTGTATGGCGGGGTGTAGCTGTAAGCAGGCAGATCGCCCTGGTTTTTCACTTTATTAACGATGATATCGCGGTCCAGCGCCAGTTTAAGGGCGGTACGCACGCGAACGTCAGTGAATGGCGCTTTCTGGTTGTTGATCTCGTAGTAATAAGTACAGAGATACGGATCGACGTGAACTTCTTTCGGGATCTCTTTTTTCAGTTTCTGGAACAGTTCAATCGGCATGTTGTTATAGGTCATGTCGATTTCGCCGCTGCGGTAGCGGTTAACGTCCGTCACTTCTGCCGAGATTGGCAGGTAGGTCACCTGGGTAATAACGGTTTTGTCGTTGTCCCAGTAATTGGTGTTGCGCTCAAGAACGATACGTTCGTTGACCACCCAATCTTTCAGCTTGTAAGCGCCGTTGGTAACGATATTTGCAGGCTGGGTCCACTTATCGCCAAATTTTTCAATCGCGGCTTTTGGCACAGCGGAAACGGACGGGTGAACCAGCAGTTTATAAAAATAGGGAACCGGCTCGCTCAGCGTGACTTCGAAGGTATTATCATCGATCGCTTTTACGCCCAGTTCGCTGGTCGGTTTTTTACCGGCGATAACGTCATCGATATTGGCGATGTGGCCATATTGCAGATAGCTGGCGTACGGAGAAGCCGTTTTCGGATCTGCCAGGCGCTGCCAGCTATAGACGAAGTCATGGGCGGTAACCGGGGTGCCGTCTGACCATTTGGCGTTTTTACGCAGATGGAATGTCCAGACTTTAAAATCTTTGTTTTCCCATTTTTCAGCAACACCGGCAGTCGGGTGGCCTTCAACATCGGAAATAAGCAGACCTTCAAACAGGTCACGGCTAACGTTTGATTCCGGAACGCCCTCGATTTTATGCGGATCGAGAGATTGCACTTCAGCACCGTTATTGCGCACCAGCGTCTGTTTTTCCGCCAGTTGAACGCCAGCCGGTACGTCGGCCGCGAAGGCGGCGTTACCGGAAATTAGCGCTGCTAAAATACCCGCTGCAACTACGCTTTTCTTTGTGATGATGGACATTGTGTTGTGACTCCAATCATTATAATTACCGACATTTATGCCAGCTGTATCATCCCCTGTTCGGGGGCCTGAATAGCGCAGGAGCTTTTGGCGCTTTCAGACATCTTTTTTTTACTTCTGCTATCACCGACTTTTTTATTACGGATCGCTCGAACGGCAATCTCGCGTCGATTCATTAACGCGCCTCCCCTGTCGAGACGCGTTGTATTCATGCTATTTATTTTCTAATTGAAAACGATTCTCAACAAATCGCTTTACGCTGTAAATTATGAGGCTGATAAAGACATTCGCCGGAAAATAACAAATGCCCGAGACCGC
The DNA here is from genome assembly GCF_016624785.1 of Kosakonia sp. S42. Lineage (NCBI taxonomy): Bacteria > Pseudomonadati > Pseudomonadota > Gammaproteobacteria > Enterobacterales > Enterobacteriaceae > Kosakonia > Kosakonia sp. S42. The sequence goes on from NZ_JACVTW010000006.1 coordinate 213,203, forward strand.
CGCCAATACATTTTGCAAATTTGTTAACCATTTCTCTTTTACGGCGTAGCGACAGCCGCAGCGAGATGACGACTGCGTCTCCCTGTTGGTTTTTTCTTATGAATTATCAATCAGATAAAGAAGTATCACCGCCTTGTGATACTTGTTGGCTGCCTTCGCAGAGATTTGCACAAAAAATCAACAATTGACTACTTTTTAGCACATTACTCTGCGAGGAGATTGAAAGTACTAATATCATTTCGATAATGACTCGGCAAGCCCAATAGTATGATGTGAGAGAAATAACAGAGTTAATTGCTCAAAATGCAGACATTAATGATTCATGGAACTTATAATTCTATGATAGAAAACAGCTTTTCTGATTATTGTAATTTGTTATGTCTGCCGCCCTTCTGCTGATTCTTCATATCTTTTGCTAATTATGCGAGCAGGCTTACATTCGAAAGCGCGATGTTATCGCGCCCCGAAAAAATAAAACCTATATAAATGAAAGAATGAATCAATTCAGCAGGCCGGGGAAAAGCGATTTCGCGCCGGCAACAATAAACTCAATGCCTAACGCCATCAGCAGGAGCCCCATAATACGCGTAATGACGTTAATGCCGGTTTGCCTGAGCAGGCGCACCAGCCAGGGCGCAACGCGGAACAGCCCCCATGAGCAGAGCGCGAACAGCGCAATCGCCAGTGAGAAGCCAATCAAATGTGCAAGGGTGTGATAGCGCGTCCCCCAAACGATGGTGGAGCTGATTGCGCCCGGCCCTGCCATTAAGGGCAATGCCAGCGGCACCACGCCCACGCTTTCACGGATAGCGGTTTCTGATTTCTCCTGCTTGTTCTGTTTATCCTCCCCCAGCTTGCCGCTGATCATCGACATTGCGATGGTAACAACCAGGATCCCGCCGGCAATGCGGAAAGAGTCAATTGAGATACCAAACAGCTGCAGGATGGTGTCGCCCAGGAAGAGTGACGTCCATAGAATGATAGCGACTGAGACATTCGCCGTAAGATTGGTTTTATTACGGGCATCGGCCATTTGATAACTGGTCATACTGATAAAAACCGGGATGATGCCAACCGGGTTCACCAGCGCAAAAAGACCGACGAAAAATTTAAAATAGAGAGGAAAATCAAACCCAAAGTGATCCACAGCAAGCTCCGCGTTATCGCCAGTACTTTAGAAACAATAGCGTGACAGGAAAATCCATGCAGAAGATACGCGATTTTTTTCTGGAGTCCATCAGTTCATTCGCTAATAACCCTGATAAAACAGGGTGTTATTGAGTTAAGGCAAATGTGAAAAATCCGAGCCTTAATTAGCGGATAAACATTAACAATTGATACAACTCGCCAATAATGGCCAAGCTGAAAGGTGTCAGCTTGGTGAAAACTTGATATGGATCACGCATTAATTACTCTGAAGTGGGTAATCTTGATGCCACGAATAGAGAGCAGAAATGTCAATAATTGCTCCCGGTTCGTTAAGGCTCTTTTAGTAAACCAGCGGTATTTATGCTGTGTAACTTATTGACTTACATAGCTTTACACAACCTGTTTCGACGCTGTCTATACTGACAGTTTGCGCAGATGGTTTACTAAAAGAGTTTAAACATTATCAGGAGAGCATTATGGCTGTTACTAATGTCGCTGAACTGAACGCACTCGTTGAACGTGTGAAGAAAGCCCAGCGTGAATATGCCAACTTTACTCAAGAGCAAGTAGATAAAATCTTCCGCGCCGCCGCCCTGGCTGCCGCAGATGCTCGAATCCCCCTCGCGAAAATGGCCGTAGCTGAATCCGGCATGGGTATCGTCGAAGATAAAGTGATTAAAAACCACTTTGCTTCCGAGTATATCTACAACGCGTATAAAGATGAGAAAACCTGCGGCGTATTATCGGAAGATGATACCTTCGGCACGATCACTATCGCTGAGCCTATCGGCATTATCTGCGGTATCGTACCGACCACTAACCCCACCTCTACTGCAATCTTTAAATCACTGATTAGCCTGAAAACCCGTAACGCAATCATCTTCTCTCCGCACCCACGTGCAAAAGATGCCACCAACAAAGCAGCGGACATCGTGCTGCAGGCGGCAATCGCGGCAGGTGCGCCGAAAGACCTTATCGGCTGGATTGATCAGCCTTCCGTCGAACTCTCCAATGCGTTAATGCATCACCCGGATATCAACCTGATCCTCGCGACCGGCGGTCCGGGCATGGTGAAAGCCGCTTATAGCTCCGGTAAACCGGCTATCGGCGTGGGTGCGGGTAACACCCCGGTTGTTATCGACGAAACCGCCGATATCAAACGCGCTGTCGCCTCTGTGCTGATGTCAAAAACCTTCGACAACGGCGTTATCTGTGCTTCTGAACAGTCGGTTGTGGTTGTCGACTCCGTGTATGACGCAGTGCGTGAGCGTTTCGCCAGCCACGGCGGCTATATGCTGCAGGGCCAGGAGCTGAAAGCGGTTCAGGATATTATCCTGAAAAACGGCGCGCTCAACGCGGCTATCGTTGGCCAACCAGCGCACAAAATTGCTGAACTGGCGGGCTTTAGCGTACCGGCAAGCACCAAAATCCTCATCGGTGAAGTCACCGTGGTGGATGAGAGCGAGCCGTTTGCACATGAAAAACTCTCTCCGACCCTGGCAATGTATCGCGCGAAAGATTTCGACGATGCGGTGGTGAAAGCGGAGAAACTGGTCGCCATGGGCGGTATCGGGCACACCTCCTGCCTCTACACCGACCAGGACAACCAGCCTGAGCGTGTGGCGCACTTCGGCCAGATGATGAAAACCGCGCGTATCCTTATCAACACCCCGGCTTCTCAGGGTGGTATCGGTGACCTCTACAACTTCAAACTTGCGCCTTCCCTGACTCTGGGTTGTGGTTCATGGGGTGGTAACTCCATCTCAGAAAACGTTGGTCCTAAGCACCTGATCAACAAGAAAACCGTTGCTAAGCGAGCTGAGAACATGTTGTGGCATAAACTTCCGAAATCAATCTACTTCCGCCGCGGCTCTCTGCCTATCGCGCTGGATGAAGTGATTACTGATGGTCACAAACGCGCGATGATCGTGACCGACCGTTTCCTCTTCAACAACGGCTATGCTGACCAGATCACCTCCGTGCTGAAAGCTGCAGGCGTGGAAACGGAAGTGTTCTTCGAGGTGGAAGCGGATCCGACGCTGACCGTGGTGCGTAAAGGCGCTGAGCTGGCGAACTCCTTTAAACCGGACGTGATTATCGCCCTTGGCGGCGGCTCCCCGATGGATGCGGCGAAAATCATGTGGGTGATGTACGAACATCCGGAAACCCACTTCGAAGAGCTGGCGCTGCGCTTTATGGATATCCGTAAACGTATCTACAAGTTCCCGAAAATGGGCGTCAAAGCGAAAATGATCGCCGTGACCACTACCTCCGGTACCGGTTCTGAAGTGACGCCGTTTGCGGTGGTTACCGATGATGCTACCGGTCAGAAATATCCGCTGGCGGATTACGCCCTCACCCCGGATATGGCGGTTGTCGACGCCAACCTGGTGATGGATATGCCGAAATCCCTCTGCGCCTTTGGTGGTCTGGATGCGGTAACCCATGCGCTGGAAGCGTACGTCTCGGTTCTGGCTTCTGAGTTCTCCGACGGTCAGGCGCTGCAGGCACTTAAACTGCTGAAAGAGAACCTGCCGGCTTCTTATAACGAAGGGTCGAAAAACCCGGTTGCCCGTGAGCGTGTCCACAGTGCCGCAACCATCGCCGGTATTGCGTTCGCTAACGCCTTCCTCGGTGTGTGTCACTCCATGGCACACAAACTGGGCTCGCAGTTCCATATTCCGCACGGTCTGGCTAACGCCCTGTTGATCAGCAACGTTATCCGCTACAACGCGAATGACAACCCGACCAAACAGACCGCGTTCAGTCAGTATGACCGTCCGCAGGCACGCCGCCGTTACGCAGAGATTGCCGATCACCTGGGTCTCTCTGCACCGGGCGACCGCACCGCGGCAAAAATTGAGAAGCTGCTGGCCTGGCTGGAGAGCCTGAAAGCGGAACTGGGTATTCCGAAATCAATTCGCGAAGCTGGCGTGCAGGAAGCGGACTTCCTGGCCAACGTCGACAAACTTTCTGAAGATGCGTTTGACGACCAGTGCACCGGCGCGAACCCGCGTTACCCGCTGATTGCAGAGCTGAAGCAGATCCTGCTGGATACCTTCTACGGTCGCGAATATAAAGAGGGTGAAGCCGCTGCCGCGCCAAAAGTGGAAGCTGCACCGGTTAAAGCTGACAAAAAAGCGAAGAAACCCGCTTAATGATATAGCGTCATAAAAAAAAACCCGCTTCGGCGGGTTTTTTATTTTCTGCGCAACCAGAATCTATTTACTCTGGTCACGGAACGCAATCCCTACCCTCTTACCCGCGCCTGTATCGTCGCGAGAGAGCCTTCTGCCAGCGCTTCCTTATAATGTTTACGGCATACGGAGACGTAGCGCTCATTGCCGCCAATAACCACCTGCTCGCCTTCATTATAAGGACGCCCTTCGTGGTCAAGTCGCAGCACCATGCTTGCCTTGCGTCCGCAAAAACAGACGGTTTTAAGCTCCACTAATTTATCTGACCACGCCAGCAAATACTGGCTCCCGCCGAAGAGTTCGCCGCGGAAATCAGTTCTCAGCCCATAACAGAGCACGGGAATATCAAGCTCATCCACCACTTCTGACAGGGCGTATACCTGCTCTCGCGTCAAGAACTGGCATTCGTCCACCAGCACGCAGTGCACGGCTTCTTGCTGGTGTTGAGCTTTAATGTCGTCAAACAGCGAGGTGTGCTGATTAAACAGACGTGCGGGCGAGGATAAACCAATCCGGGAAGTGACTTTCCCTGCACCAAAGCGGTTATCAATTTCTGCGGTATAAACTACCGTTCTCATGCCTCGCTCTTGATAATTGTACGAGGACTGTAGTAATGCCGTCGATTTCCCTGCATTCATTGCTGAATAGTAGAAATAAAGCTGTGCCATTGCGCGCAAAACCCTAATCAAAGTGTGATGATCCTGCGGCGAATTGTATCATGTTTTAACGGCCGGACCTGAGCAACCGTTGGAGCTTAGGTTAATCCTGTAGACAGATTTACGCATAAATGCGCACTTTCCGAACGCAGCAGCTGTAGCTGCAAAAGAAACAGCCATAACAAATTCAGGTAGTTAGCATACTATTCTTATGCGATGATTCTCATCATATCATTCAGAAATTATTAATATTTTACTAAAGTAACCGCATTTAGCTCGGTAATAAACGCGGTTGTTATTTATCCATTATGGCTATTTCTCCCAAAGGAATAATCAAAAAATATCGCTTCGCCTTTGCATATGACCGAACCTGGATTGCACGCTTATACCTGTTTGGCAGTGTGGTTGTTGATTAAAAATTTAAGATAACGGTATTTAGAAAAAACTTAAATAAAGGGCTATTTTGAATTCCTTACATTCGCGGCTATTGCACTGCTGAATTTAACGCTCTATTATTAGCCCAACAAACCACCCCAATATAAGTTTGAGATTACTACAATGAGCGAAGCCCTTAAAATTCTGAACAACATCCGTACTCTGCGCGCACAGGCAAGAGAATGCACGCTGGAAACACTGGAAGAGATGCTGGAAAAATTAGAAGTTGTGGTTAATGAGCGTCGTGAAGAAGAGAACGCTGCCGCAGCTGAAGTTGAAGAGCGTACCCGTAAACTGCAGCAGTATCGTGAAATGTTAATTGCTGATGGTATTGACCCGAATGAATTGCTGAACAGCATGGCTGCGGCTAAAACGGGTACCAAAGCAAAACGCGCTGCGCGTCCGGCTAAATATAGCTACGTAGATGAAAATGGCGAAACGAAAACCTGGACCGGCCAGGGTCGTACTCCAGCAGTAATCAAAAAAGCTATCGATGAACAAGGTAAAAAGCTGGAAGATTTCCTGCTCGCGTAAGTGAGTAAAATCTTATCTGCTTTTAATATCCCGCCGCTGGCGGGATTTTTTTTATCCGTTCTACACAATTTCTTCACAAATAGCCCGGACAATGACGTCGTTTGTTTTCGTCATGGGCAGCGCTCAAAAACCCGCTACTTTTATTACCAGCATTATACGCTTTTTCTTATGCCCCCTTTTCACAGCGGGCCGCTGATAAACACGCAATAAAAAAGGCCGACGATAATCAGTGCTGAGCACGATTAACGTCGACCTTATTTACGGTCTGCGCTGGGGGTTATGCTTTAGCAGCGCCTACCGTTTCGTTCAGCCAGGCTTTAAACTCTTCACCCAGTGATTTATGGCGAATGCCATATTCTACAAAGGCGCGCATATAGCCGAGTTTATTACCACAGTCATGGCTTTTGCCTTTCATGTGATAGGCTTCAACGGTCTCTTTTTCGATCAGCATATCGATAGCATCGGTAAGCTGGATCTCATCACCGGCTCCCGGAGGCGTTTTCGCCAGCAGCGGCCAAATCTCAGCGCTCAGGACATAACGGCCTACAACTGCCAGGTTTGACGGTGCGACGTTCGCTTTCGGTTTCTCAACCACGCCAACCATCGGCACGCTGTCGCCCGGGTTCAGCGTGGCGCCTTTGCAGTCCACTACGCCGTAAGCGGTAACGTCATCTACCGGCTCAACCATGATCTGGCTGGCACCGGATTCGTCGAAGCGTTTGATCATCTCAGCAAGGTTATCCTGCGACAGATCGGACTCGAACTCATCAAGGATAACGTCTGGCAGGATTACGGCGACCGGCTCGTTGCCGACAACCGGATGCGCGCACATAACGGCATGACCCAGACCCTTCGCCAGACCCTGACGCACCTGCATGATGGTGACGTGCGGCGGGCAAATAGATTGCACTTCTTCGAGAAGCTGACGTTTAACGCGCTTCTCCAGCATGGCTTCAAGCTCAAAGCTGGTATCGAAGTGGTTTTCAATAGAGTTTTTAGATGAATGTGTTACCAGAACGATTTCAGTAATACCCGCGGCAATGCACTCATTAACCACATACTGAATTAATGGCTTATCAACCAGCGGCAACATTTCTTTCGGAATTGCCTTCGTAGCTGGTAGCATCCTCGTTCCCAACCCCGCGACCGGGATTACTGCTTTAGTCACTTTCGAATTTATTGCAGCCATTGAAATCTCCTGGACTGTCCATGATTTGAACAGGTTCATGAATTAACTCGCGTCTGAGTATATCAGTACCAACCCAATGACCAGGTCTGAAAAGGACGCGCTAACAACTAATTAGGATTAATACGAAGAAACTGCGGCGATATTAGCACCCGTTTTTATATGACGGGTAAATCTATCTGAGCTTCGCCACGCGATCGCTCATTCCGCGTTCAACATTAAGCGTAACCGCCCGCCTGCACCCCAGACCTGGCATTGCCACGCTTCGCTGCGCTGGCTTACCTGATTGAGATAGGTATTCCCAAGCGTACCGAGAGGAACACCACTGCTGATTTGAATTTGATGCTCCCCGGTATTTAACGTCGCGTTTAAACCGGCCGAGACTAATAACAAATTCTTAAGCTCACTGTGGTAATACCCCACCAGCAACGGGAACTGCCCCGGCAAATTTGCCTGGTGCAACAGTTGGTTTACCTGCTTAAGTAAAGCACCCATTTCAGGTAAGCGCTGGCGCTGATGTGACAATTGCTCCTGAAGTAAGCCATTAAATAATGCGCGCAGCAGCAGCGCTGCCAGCACGCCATTATTGCCGGCGCGGGTAACATCAAGACAATAGAAAGCGAGATCGTGTCCGGAAAGCGGTGCAATATCCAGCACCAGCCCGGGGCTTTCAGCGGAAACAAGCTGGCGATAATTTACGCGGCAGCCGGAAATGACCTGCTGAACAGGTGGCTGAAGCTCTTTTAATAAATTGGCTGCGGCCTGCGGGTTATCTACCAGCGCATCCCAATCCTGGAATAAACGCTCCTCCTCCTCCACCCGGGAATTAAACATATTTGGGTAGATGCAGGCGAAGATAGTTTCCCGCAGACGATTGAAATCTTTAACGGGCTTCAGCACGACATCCTGCACGCCAAGGCGCAGCGCTTTTGCAATGTCGGCCATATTTTCGGTAGCGGAAATCACCAGCACCGGCGTCTGCATGCCCTGGTTGCGCAGCGCTTCAACCAGCGCGAGACCATTCATACGCGGCATGGCCAGGTCGCAAATAATTAAATCGGGTTGATTGCCAGCCATCTGCTCCAGCGCATCCACCCCGTCTCCGGCCAGCAACGTCGTTGCGCCGAGAGATTGCAACCATGAATCCAGCAGCGATCGGAAAACGAGTTCGTCTTCCACTATCAATATCTGTTTCCCGACCAACGGCTGCGTCATCTCATCTCCCCTGCCTGACAGTAGATCAATAGTGGCATGCTTCGCCGACGCTCGCCTGTCAGAATTTGCTGAAGTCTTATAAAAATTATGTTCACGCTAAAGTCCGCACCAGCGGAAGTAACTCGTCCATGCTCTTTTCCACCGCTAGTTGCCCGGCGGCAATCGCCGCATCAGCACGATGAAAATCGAGAGTGGATATTTGCGGACAAATGGGTTGCAACAAAATATCCGGCGGATCGCCCGCCATACGGTTGCGCTTAAGGCGGTTTTCCAGCACCTGGATCGAGGTGGTCATAATCTCCATCGCGGTCGGCGTCACCGGGCGTTTCGGCGTGGAGCGGCTTAACCGCTCGCGCAGTCGCTGATGCCAGTGCAGTGCTTCACCGCTGCCTTTTTCCATCTCGCTATCGGCGGGTGTTACGGAGAGCAGATCCTGCTGCATTAAATGGGCGTCGTGCTGGAGATCAACGGCAATAACGATGTCAGCACCCAGCGCACGGGTTAATGAGACCGGCACCGGGTTAACCACCGCGCCATCGACCAGCCAGTAGCCATTATGCGCAACGGGCGACATCAAACCGGGAATACTGCACGAGGCGCGCACAGCGCGGTGCAGATCGCCCTCGGTAAACCATAACTCACGCCCGGTGCTGAGATTGGTTGCGACCGCGCCAAAACGCTTTTCGCAGTGGCTAAAGTCGTCGAAAGGAAGGAGCTGACGGTATTGATTGAACACGCGTTCACCGCGCAGCAAACCGCCGCGGCGCCAGGAGAGATCCATAAGCCGCAGTACGTCCCAGTAGCGGAAAGAGCGCACCCAATTCTCCAGCAGAGACAAACGTCCACAGGAGTATGCCGCGCCAACTAATGACCCGATTGAGCATCCCGCCACGACATCAATAGTAATGCCGGCGCGCTCTAACGCATTAATGACGCCGATATGCGACCAACCTCTGGCTGCGCCAGAACCCAGCGCCAGACCGATTTTTACCGTTCTCATTCCGCGTGCTTCACTTCCCCCGGCTTACTGTAGCCACAACGCGGCGGCTCAGTTAACATATTGCCACCCTGGCGCGTGCTGCGCCGTTATTATTGTTTCAGGAATGCTGTTTTGTCTCAAACATGTCCTTGCGGTAGCGCTCAGGAGTATAGCGTATGTTGCCAGCCTTATCTGTCTGGTCATCACACGGCGCCGGATCCCTCTCGCCTGATGCGTTCTCGCTATACCGCTTTTGTCCTACATCAGACGGATTATCTGGTGAAAACCTGGCATCCCTCCTGCGCGGCACACACCTTTCGGGAACAGATTGAGGCTGGTTTCGCCGCCACAACCTGGCTCGGACTGACGCTATTTGAGCACGCTTACGGTCACGATGACAATGAAGGTTATGTCTGTTTTGTTGCTCGCTTTCGCGAGAATGACAAAAATGGCGCAATTATTGAACGTTCCCGTTTTTTAAAGGAAAACGGCGAATGGTACTACATTGACGGTACGCGCCCACAGTTTGGTCGTAACGATCCCTGCCCCTGCGGGTCAGGTAAAAAATTTAAAAAGTGCTGCGGGCAATAAGCCCGGCATCACCCTTAACAAACACACTCAACAGGATTTACCCGGCAATGCACTCTTTACAACGTAAAATTCTGCGCACCATCTGCCCCGATCAGAAGGGCCTTATCGCTCGCATTACTAACATTTGTTATAAGCACGAGCTGAACATTGTTCAGAATAATGAATTTGTCGACCACCGTACCGGCCGCTTCTTTATGCGTACCGAGCTTGAGGGCATTTTTAACGATGCCACGCTGCTGGCCGATCTCGACAGCGCGCTGCCGGAAGGCTCTGTTCGCGAGCTGAACGCGGCGGGTCGTCGTCGGGTGGTGATTCTGGTGACTAAAGAGGCGCACTGCCTGGGCGATCTGCTGATGAAAGCCAACTATGGCGGCCTGGATGTGGAGATTGCAGCGGTCATTGGCAACCACGAAACGCTGCGCCCGCTGGTTGAACGCTTCGACATTCCTTTCGAGCTGGTCAGCCATGAAGGTTTAACGCGCGAAGCGCATGACAACCTGATGGTGAAAGCGATTGAAGCCCATCAGCCTGATTACGTGGTGCTGGCGAAGTACATGCGCGTCCTGACGCCGGACTTTGTCTCGCGCTTCCCGAATAAGATCATCAATATCCACCACTCCTTCCTGCCGGCGTTTATTGGCGCACGCCCTTATCACCAGGCTTACGAGCGCGGCGTGAAAATTATTGGTGCTACGGCGCACTACGTGAATGACAACCTGGATGAAGGCCCGATCATCATGCAGGACGTGATTCATGTTGATCACACCTATACTGCTGAAGATATGATGCGCGCCGGTCGCGATGTCGAGAAGAACGTGCTCAGCCGCGCGCTCTACCAGGTGCTGGCCCAGCGCGTCTTTGTTTACGGCAACCGGACGATCATTCTTTAAGCACTTACTCTTGAGGTTGCCTGGCTTTACAGCGTTACGGGTAAAAAGCAGGCAACCGATTCATTTTTCACGATTGAATGCTTTACAGAGACGCGTCATTTGGTATGATGCGCCGCGCTTCCCGAGAAGGAAGCAGCCAGTAAAATGTAGTGACCCCGTGGTGGGGTTCCCGAGCGATCATAAGGGAGCTGACTGCAAATCTG